>CAJXME010000039.1 GCA_913056245.1 uncultured Alphaproteobacteria bacterium
AGACGATGCCGGCGCTTAGCACGCCGCGACGCGGGCGTCAGGCGCCCCGTTCCGTGGCCGCAAAGTCCAATCGACGGCATTTGCGCCACCTTTCACGTTCGTCACGCCGAATGACTGTGGCCCGTGTCCGCGTCCGCGGTTCGGCCGTCGAACGAAAGGGGGGATCATGAACGCGTTCGTCGTGGCGGCGTTTGGCCTCGCCGCCTTCGCCGTTGGCTATCTCGTCTATTCACGCTTCATCGCCCGGCGGGTGTTCGGGCTCGATCCGGACTTCGAAACGCCGGCGCACGCACTCCGGGACGGCGTCGACTACGTGCCGACGAACCGGTTCGTCCTGTGGGGCCACCACTTCACGTCCGTCGCCGGCGCGGATGACGCATATCACGGCCGTGGCGGACCGTTGAATGTCAGCGGGCTTCGCAACACCTACCCGGCGCTGGACCTGCTGACCAAGGCTGCCGAAAGCTGCGGTTATCCGCATAACCCCGACTATAACGGCGCCAGCCAGGACGGATTCGGCACCTATCAGGTCACGCAGAAGAACGGAATGCGGTTCTCGGCGAAGAAAGCCTATCTCGATGCGGCGCGGCGGCGGCCCAATCTGCGGGTGATCACCCATGCGCATGTCACCGCAGTGACCCTGTCAGGCACCCGCGTTACCGGCATCACCTACCGCCAACATGGCAGCTCTTATCAGTTGCTGGCTGGCCGCGAGGTCATTTTATCCGCCGGGGCGATCCAATCGCCACAAATTCTGGAACTGTCAGGCATTGGCGATCCGTCCATCTTGGGCGCGCATGGCATCGAAATCAAACATGCGCTTGCCGGGGTTGGTAGCAATCTGGCCGATCATTACATTTCACGCCTGTCATGGCGGCTGAATCAAGACCTCTCGATCAACCATTTGTCGCGCGGATTTGGGCTGGTTAGAGAAGTGATCAAATACGTCACCACGCGGCGCGGGGCTTTGGCTTTGCCGGCGGGCATTCTTGCGGGCTTTGTCAAAAGTCGCCCCGGCCTCACAGGGCCTGATATTCAATATCACATCGCCAATGCCAGTTTTGCCAATCCCGCCAAACGCGTCTTTGATAATTTCCCAGGCATGACCTTTGGCCCTTGCCAATTGCGGCCTGAAAGCCGAGGGTCGGTTCATGTGCAATCGGCAGACCCACGGCAAGCGCCGAAGATCATCACCAATTATCTCACCACCGCTGAAGATCAGCGCGTTCATGTGGCGGGGATGAAAATTGCCCGCGATATTATGGAATCTCCCATCATGTCTCCCTATGTCGCCCATGAAATGCGCCCGGGGCAAGATATTAAAACCGATGATGAATTGCTGGCCTATGCGCGGGAGACAGGCGTCACGCTTTATCATCCTGTATCCACCTGCCGCATGGGGCCTGACCCTAAGCAAGGCGATGTCGTCAACGCTCGCCTTAAAATCCATGGCCTCGACGGCGTGCGGGTGGTGGATGCCTCGATCATGCCGGAATTGGTCTCAGGTAACACCAACGCGCCCACGATTATGATTGGGGAAAAAGCCGCGGATATGATCCTTGCAGACGCCGCCCCATAAAAATTTCTGTTTTTCAGATTGGAATATGGCCGAGCAAACCATATAGATAGAAAAGATGGCTATTCCGGCTGACGAGGCTTTCATGGAAATTGATCAACAAAAACTTAGGCAATGTTTTGGCGCCTTCATGACGGGGGTGACGATTGTCACCACCACGGACAGCCATGATAAGCCCATTGGCTTCACCGCCAATTCATTTACTTCTGTATCCCTAACACCGCCAATGCTTTTGGTCTGCATCGATAATGGGTCAGAAAACCTTAACGCTTACATCAAAGGGCGCGGCTTTGCCGTCAATGTATTGGCGTCCGATCAGCAAGATTTGTCTAGCCGTTTTGCCTCCCCCATCGCCGATCGATTTGAAGGCATCGCGTGGCAGAACAGCGCTTTGGGCTTCCCGATTTTCAAGGATGTCGCGGCCAGTTTTGATTGCACCCTCGAACAAGCGATTGCGGCGGGCGATCATACCATCATGTTGGGGCGCATCGATAATTTCAGCAGCGCCGACAAATTGGGGTTAGGCTATCATCGCGGTCAATATTTCACCCGAGGGGACACCGCCTAACTCATGCCAAGTCTTGCGATCATCGGCAATGGATATAGCGCCGCCGTTTGCGTTTATCATCTGATCAAATCAGGCTTTCCAAGCCAAGAGATCACGGTGTTTGGCAAAGGCGCTTTCGGGCATGGTCAGGCCTATGGCACACTCAATCCCGATTTCAGGCTCAATGTCCGCGCTGAAATCATGCGCATTGATCCGGATCACCCTGATGATTTCCCGGAATGGGCCAAAGCCAATCTCGATGATCCTGATGCGCATAACGACGCGGGGTCATTTTATCGGCGGAGCGATTTTGCGCGATACATGACCGCTAAGATGACCGCGCTGGCAGAAACCCACCCCATCCACCACCGCGATGAGACGGTCTCCTCCATCGCTTTTGATGGCCAATGGATGGTGACCAGCGATGATGGTGAAGCGCGTTTCGATCTGCTTATCCTCGCCACGGGCAACCCGCCACCAGCATTAAGGTTTGAACTTGACCCTCACTTGTCGCCGTTCTTAACCACCAATCCATGGCAAGGGGATTGGACGGGAAAACTTGATCCCGCAGCGGATATCGCCATCATTGGCGGCGGGTTAACCGCCATGGACGCGATCGCTAGCCTTGAAGCGATGAAGCATCAAGGATCGGTCACCATCATCTCGCCGAAAGGCTTATTGCCGCCGCCGCAACTCGATTGGGTGGAGACGCCTGATCTCGACTGGCCTGAACCGCAATCCGCCCTCGCACTCTATCGCTTCATGGCCAACGCCATGGCGAAAGGCGATTGGCTTGATCGTCCCACCCAAGATTGTTTTGAAAACCTGCGCAAAGGCGTAAGCCCGGCATGGCGGGGTTTGCCAAAAGATGAAAAACTGAAACTTCTTCGGCATTTTGGCTGGTTATGGCAATTGCTGCGCTACCGAGCTTCGCCGCAAACGGTGATGAGTCAAAAGCGATTGTCCACCGCGGATCAACTCACCCTCATCAAAGGGCGTGTGGTGAGCATCACGCCATCCTCATCTGATCGCGGCACGGCTAAACCGCTTCATCTCACCCTGTCTTCAGGGGATACGCTTGCCGCCGATCACGCAATTATCGCCACGGGCGCGGGTCAAGACCCATTGATCAAAGCCATGGGCGACAATAAAACCTTAAGGCTAGAAGCCCAGCAATTGATGGTTGATGAGTCTCTACGTATGATCGACAACAACGGCCAAGCCTATGCCACGGGTTTTGCCCTTGGGCCGCCCACCGTCTTTAGCCGTGGTGATGTGGTGGGCGCCACCACGATTGCCGGTGAAGCCAAATTGATCGCCGAAACCATCACCCATCAGATCGGCGTCAGATGAGCAAACCTTCCTTCAAAGCCCTCAGCGCAAGCCGATATTGGCAAAAAACCCCATTGGCGGAGATGACGCCCCCGGAATGGGAGGCTTTATGCGATGGCTGCGGCAAGTGCTGCGTCATCAAATTGGAAGATGTTGATGACGGCTCGATCCATTACACGGATATTGGCTGCACTCTCTTGGACAGCAAAACCTGCCGTTGCACCAATTATCAAAATCGCAAGGCCATCGTTGAAGATTGCGTGATCTTATCCCCTGATCGGCTGAATGATTTGCCGTGGATGCCGAAAACTTGCGCCTATCGCTTGCTGCATGAAGGCAAAGATTTGCCGTCTTGGCATCCGCTGGTGACCGGCGATCCTAACAGCGCCCATCAAGCGGGAAAATCCGTCGCTGGCAAAATATTTTCCGAAGATGATATTGATGAAGACGACTATCCTTCTCATATAAAAGATTGGGATCAAGACGATGAGCGATGAACAAAACAAATTTTTCAGACTGGGTGGCATGAGCTGGGTGCTTTATGCGCTTTTGGCCGTCTTGCTGATCGCTGGCCTTATGGTGGGGCGTGATCAAGACGCGCCGGCTTGGGCGCAATGCAAGGAATCGCTGTTTCAGCAAATGTTCTCCGACACTTGCACGCCGCGCCAAGGCATTGGAGTTCCGGTTGAAATTCCCGCTTCCCCCGGTCAAAATACCTAATCTTTTTAATCCAGCCCCATTCTTGGAGATTTTTTGATGTTTTTTACCCCTGGCACTCATAAAGAAAACGGCCTGCCGCATAATCCCTTCAAAGCGATTGTCGCGCCTCGGCCTATTGGCTGGATTTCCACCATCAGCACCGATGGCAAGCCGAATGTCGCGCCTTATAGTTTTTTCAACGCCATGTCCGAAACCCCGCCTATTGTGGGGTATTCCGCCGGCCCTAGCGCAAGCGGGAGCGCAAATGGCGAGAAGGATTCGCTGGTCAACGCGCGGGAAACTGGAGAATTTGTCGTCAATATCGTGTCCAAACAGCAAATTCAGGCGATGAGCGATACCTCCGCTGACCTCAGCCATGGGGTTTCAGAATTTGATTTCGCGGGTTTGCAAGCCGCCCCCGCATCGCTTGTGAAAGCGCCTATGGTGGCGGATGCTCCATGCCAATTGGAATGCAAACTCTTGGATATTATTGCCCTACCTGAAGCGCCCGATGGCACGCGCAATCATTGGGTGATGGGCGAAGTCATCGGCATTCATATCGCTGATCACGTCATCGTTGATGGCAAAGTGGATGTCTTGAAATACAACCCTGCCGCTCGTCTCGGCTATATGGATTACGCCACGATTGAAGAGGTCTTCGCGGTTCAGCGCCCAACGCTATAGCCGATCAAGATTTGTTTGTGATTGTGATCAATTGATGCTGCATTTGCTGAGGTTCACATTGACGTAACCGCGCAGATTAGCAGGTTTCAAGTCAATTTTGAGCAACCATGCATCGGCTAAGAGGGACACCACCATGGGCAATGGGCCTGTGGCTATTTTCTCACCGCTCAAATACGACACCCGAATGGACACCGGCTTTTCCGCGTCAAACCATGGGCGTTCTTTGGTCGCTTCTTGTTCGGCTTCGCCCTCGACAAAGACTTGGAGCGTGCCATCAAGCATTTGCGCGCTGGATTCTGTGCCTGCAAAAAAACTGGTCGCTACCGCCAAATCAATCTCTTCAAGCGGACGGCAACGCGAAGGCTTGGCCGCGGATTGAAGCGCTAATCTGATCTCATCTTCTTTGATGCCGCGCGCCAGATATCGCGCCACCAATTTCTTGAGCCTTTCCATGGCGGTTTTATCATCGCCCTGTTCGCTCAGCAGTTCGGCTGAAATCCGCTTTTCACGCTCGACGGTCAATTGCGTGGTTAGCGTCGCCAATTCCTGCGCCAGTCGATCATTGTTCTGGCGGGTTTCAGCGATTTGCTCATTGATCACTGAAATCCGCGCTTCTTGCTGACTGCTGCCCCAAAACCAGCCGATCCAGACCATCAACACCATCACGGCAATGCGCACCAACCAGCTGAACTGGTTGCGGAATTCCTTTTTCCGATAGCGATCTGTGGTTTGGTAATAGTCCATCTTTAGTCTGACGCGATGCCTTGTTGTTTCTGCGGTTATATCCTTGCCCCTTGGGAAGGGCAATCTTCATCTTACAAGAATAAGGCTTCATCCACCCGATCTTATTTTGTTATGCAGATGCCTTTACTTTAAGCCTCTATCATGCAGGATAGATTGAGAATATCTCAACTGATTATTGCTGTGAATTTTGTCAAGATTATTGCGCCCTTTCCGATGGCTTCGTGAGTGATATTATGGCCAAACGCTCTCCCAAAACGTCCCAAAAACCTGATCGAGCCTGGCAACGGATGCTCAGCGGTCGCCGCCTTGATTTGCTCAACCCTTCCCCCTTGGATATTGAGATTGAAGACATCGCCCATGGTCTGGCAAGGGTCGCGCGATGGAACGGCCAAACCGAAGGGGATTGGGCGTTTAGCGTCGCGCAACATAGCGTGATGGTGGAGCGGCTCTTTGCCCAACTTAATCCCAATGCTCCCCGCCAATGGCGTTTGGCTTGCCTGTTGCACGACGCGCCGGAATATGTAATCGGCGATATGATTACGCCGTTTAAATATGCATTAGGTGGGATATATCGCGACATTGAACACCGGCTTGATACGGCTGTCAGCATCCGTTTTGGATTACCGCCCCAATTGCCAGACGCAGTGCAACGCACCATCAAACGCGCGGACCGTATGGCGGCCTGGATTGAGGCCACACAAATCGCCGGATTTAGCCATGATGAGGCGGCAAAAATTTTTATCAAGCCATCTGGCACACCGTCACATATCAAATTGCGTGTCCAACCCCCCGCCGATGCCGCCGCCGCATTCCTGCGGCGCTTTGCCATTCTTGGCGGTCAGAAAAAACAAAAATAGCCTAGGCTTTTGTCCGCAATGCGGATGCGTCACGCTGTTGCTTTTTGATTTTGCGCATTTTGGTGATGTCTTTGGCTTTGCCAAGCGTCATGCAATCGGGGCACACACAACTGCCAGCAAGGTCAAAACTGCCACGTAGATTCGGCAAATCCATGCACCAGCACCGCGATTTGCCGGGCGGGGCCCCACAATTGAAACTTGTGCCACATTCATCACATACAAGTTTGTCCATGGGGTCACCTAACATCATGCTGACTTTATGAGCCTGTGCAATGGGCCGGCCAAAGTCAAATAACTTTTGCGTGACGATTACCGAGATCAGCCTAGTTACAGATGGCCAGCCCCAGTTTTTTGATGCAAAAACACTCGGCGGTCAGCACCGCTAATTGGTCAAAATTAAATGACAGAAAAATTTTTGCTATTTTTGGCGAGTTTCTTTTGCGTCTGGTGCGCTGTTGGGCTATCAGTTTGGTGCTGTTACCCCCTGCTGGTTTTTATAAGACTCAGCAGATGGCGCTTTTGCGGGCGTGATGGAATGGTAGACATAACGGACTTAAAATCCGTGGGCCCTAGGCCGTGGGAGTTCAAGTCTCCCCGCCCGCACCATAACCCAATTCAATTGAGGCAACATCAACCACCTCCCTCACCCAGCGCATGACAAAGCCGCGCAAGCGCGATAGGCTGTAGCCGTCTTGATCACACCAATAGCGGGCTGTTTTGCATGTTTTTTCTGCCATTATTTGACAATAATCCGACTGTGGCACGCCCGTTTGTGACATGGATAATTATGGCCCTATGCTTATCTGGGTTTATCTGGCAGGAATCGCTAGATTACCGCACCGCGCATAATCTTGTGTATCAGCTTGGTTTTATCCCAGCGGTGTTTTTCACCCCGGCCGACCTGCCAGAAAATATGGTATTGGTGCCAGAATGGAGCACCATTTTCACCTCTATGTTTTTACATGCCGGTTGGATGCATATTGGTGGCAATATGCTGTATCTGTGGATTTTTGGCGATAATGTCGAAGCGGCCATGGGGCGCGGCAGATTTATCCTGTTTTATGCGATTTGCGGTACCGCGGCGGCGATGGCACAAGCCGCACTCGACCCCAGCTCGACAATTCCCATGATCGGCGCATCTGGCGGTATTGCCGGCGTTTTAGGGGCCTATTTACTATTGCATCCAAAAGCCGCAATCAGATGTTTTTTTCTGATTTTGATTTTTTTCAGATTCATAAATCTGCCCGCATGGCTGGTGCTTGGTGTATGGATTGGCGGACAATTTGTTGCGGTGCCGCAAGCCCTAAGCGACACCGGCGGCGGCGTTGCCTATTTGGCGCATATTGGTGGGTTTTTAGCTGGTATGGCGCTGATCCCATTTTTCAAATACCGCCATGTCGCGCTTTTTGACCGGGATGTTGACCTAAAAAACTGGGCAGATCGCCCATTAAATTTTCACGAAGTAAAAGCCGAAGCACGCGCTCGCTATCGCCGAGCCACCCCGGCAGGCTCGCCCCCCGCTATAAAAGCAACATCAACACGCCCACCAAAAAGCTCGGTGCCATTATCGCGCCGCAAAAAAACAAAATCTGATGGTGATCACCCAAGCGGTCCATGGGGATAGCCACCTCTATGCATGGCCCGTGCTAACCCATCAGGGTCCCGTCAGCCTCAACAATCTGCGCAACAGCACCAAAAAGCCGGACTTCAGATTCGACATCTTTTGCCGCGGATGCTGTTGCCGTTTGGTCTAGGCCACTCACCACAACAGCTGTGCCGAACTGACCGGGTTTAAACCACGGATAACTGCCAATGCTGACCCCCTCATAGCGCGATTGAACCGTTGCCAGAATGGTTGCAATATTGCCCTCGCCAGTGCCGCATTGCACGGTGATCCGGGTCATGACCACA
>CAJXME010000040.1 GCA_913056245.1 uncultured Alphaproteobacteria bacterium
GTTTCTGACCGGCGAATCCGAACCGGTTTCAGTGGTTAAGGGGGCAGACGTATTTGCCGGCGAAACCTGTTTGAACGGCTATCTTGAGCTCAAAGTGACCAAGGCGGCTGAAGAGAGCCTGCTAAGCCGGTTTATCGATCTGGTGGATATCGCTGAACGTGGCCGTGATCGCTACAATGCTTTGGCCGATCGCGCCGCGGCGATTTACGCGCCGCTTGTTCATATTCTTGCCTTTGTTGCCTTTGCCTTTTGGCTTTGGATGGTGGGGGATGTTCATTTGGCCATAACGATTGCCATTTCGGTGTTGATCATCACGTGTCCTTGCGCGCTTGGGCTGGCTGTGCCCGCGGTGATGACAGCGTCAAGCGGCCGTCTCTTTGCCCATGGTGTCTTGCTTAAAAATGCCACCGCGCTTGAGCGTATTGCCGCGATTGATACGGTGGTGTTTGACAAGACCGGCACACTGACCACGGGTCAATTTCAAGGCGATGATTTCAAGGATTGGGATCAGCATGATCTCGCGGTGCTTCGTCAATTGGCCATGGCTTCGCATCATCCCCTTGCTAAGTCGATTGCCGAAACCCTGTCGCCCATGACTTTGCCGCCCGTCGAGGTCACCGCCATCGAAGAAACCCCAGGGTCAGGCATCAGTGGGCGCTATGCTGGCGCGGTGGTAAAATTGGGCAAGCCGTCATGGTTGTCTCCGCAAGAAAACGATCAAACCGATCAGCGGCGATTAGGGTTTCGTCTTGGCCGAAACGCCGTGCGCTGGATGGCGTTTCAGGAAAAAGTAAAACCGGAAACAGAAGCCATGCTGCGGCAATTGGATGAATTGGGGATCAAGCGTGTTTTATTAACAGGGGATCACGAAACCGCCGCCGCAGAGATGGCCAAACGCCTTAACTTTAACGCGCATCATGGCGGCATGACGCCTGCTGAAAAACTCGATATCGTCAATCGTTTGAAATCTGATGGCGCGTCGGTCTTGATGGTGGGGGATGGGTTGAATGACACCGGCGCCATGGCGGCGGCGGATGCTTCCGTGGCGCCGGCGTCAGCTCTTGATGCGGCGCGCGCGACGGCGGATGTAGTGCTATTGGGCGGGCATTTGAAAGCCTTGCCGCTGCTGGTCACCATGGCGCGGGTATCCAAGCGGCGGATTATTCAGAATTTCGCGGCGGCAGCTTTGTATAATGTGATTGCGGTGCCTTTGGCGCTCGTGGGATTGGCGACGCCCTTGCTGGCCGCCATCGCGATGTCAGCCTCGTCGATCACCGTCGTCTTGAACGCGGTTCGTCCCAGCGGCCTTGCGCGATTTATTCCAAATGATCAGCGCCCAAACGATCAACGAATTGAGGAGGCCAAATCATGACGGTTTTGTTGGTCTTGATCCCGGTATCGCTGATCCTTGGACTTGGGGGATTGGCGGCTTTTTTCTGGTCCGTGTCCAGCCATCAATACGATGACCCCGAAGGCGAGGCCAATCGCATCCTTGATTCGCAATTTGACGACACCCCGTCATCTCGGTGATTTCAGCGCGTCGAGTCCAGCTGCCAAAATCTCCGGCACGCCTTCTTGATCCATATGTTGCCGCAGCCGCTGGTTATAACCGCCCGGCGTGTTGAGCGCGGCCAATAACTCTGGCGTTGGTGTTTGGCTTAAATTCGACGCCACCAGCATCCGCAAAAACGGCTCGCCCCGGTCTTGATCAACGCCATTTTCTTCCAGCCAAATGGCCGCGTCTTGCACCAATTTTGCCGCGGGCGATAAGACGGCTTGCGCGCAAAGGAGCGCGTCCATTTCGCGCTGATCGTTTAGCACCGTCAGGGTGTTGCTCGCGCCAAATAGTGATGCCACCACCGCTTCGTCGCCAATCATGGGGATCACCGATCCGCCATAAGCGATATTCGGAAACGGCAACATCAAGGCGCGCGCCTTAGCGGGGGCAACCAGATCAGCAATGCGATCAAGGCTTAAGGCAGCGATAAAAGAAATGATGGTCTGCTGAGGCTTAAAGGGCAGGCTCGGCAATATTGCGGCGGCGACATCCGGCATTAAGCCCAAGAAGATCACGTCGCTTTCATCCACCAGTTTTTCATTGCTAGCGACCATGACATTGTCATACCGCGCCGCCAAATCACGAGCCTTATCGGCGCTCCGCTCAGAGACATAAATCTGATGCCCATCATGGGCGATGCCATGAACCACCGCGCTGGCGATCGTGCCGGTGCCTAAAAAACCAATCTTCATCGCTTCCCCCCTGTTTTGAGACGGTCAGTATAAACCAGAGCAGCCGCCACACACCATCAGCAATTGATGATTTTACCGATGCGCCGCCAAGCCAGCGCGGCCGATATTGATATAATCAAAACCTGCCTTGATCATCGCTTTGCCATCAAAAATATTGCGCAGGTCAACAATGGCTTTGCCGCGCATCATCTGCTTCATCGCGGCGGGGGTAAGGGCTCGGAACTCATTCCACTCGGTGATCACCACCGCGACATCAGCATCGGCCAAACACGAGGCCGCGTTCTTGGTGAAGGTGATGCTATCAGGAAGAAGCGGTTTCGCCTGATCCATCGCGGCGGGGTCATAAGCCTTAATCTGAGCGCCCGACGCAACCAGCCGCGGCAAAATATCGAGCGCGGGGCTGTCGCGCATATCATCGGTTTCAGGCTTAAAGGCAAGACCCAAAATCGCAATCGTCTTGCCATCAACATCCCCGCCAGCCGCTGTGATCACGCGATCCGTCATGCTGGCTTTGCGCTCAGCATTATACCGAACGACATCATTAACGATCGTGACGTCACGGCCGAAATCTTCCGCCGTCTTGACCAATGCAAGGGTGTCTTTAGGGAAACACGAGCCGCCATATCCCGGGCCTGGGTGCAAAAACTTGGCGCCAATCCGTTGATCAAGCCCCATGCCCTTGGCGACATCATGGACATCCGCCCCCACGGCTTCGCAGAGGTCCGCCATCTGATTGATATAAGAAATCTTCACCGCCAAAAAGGCATTGGCTGCGTATTTGATCAATTCTGACGTCTCAAGCGTGGTGAACAAGATCGGCGTTTCGCGGATATTGAGCGGCCGATAAAGCGCCGCCATAACATCACGAGCGGCATCGCTTTCCACCCCAACCACCACGCGGTCTGGCCGCATGAAATCATTGATCGCTGAGCCTTCGCGTAAAAATTCAGGGTTCGAGGCGACGTCAAAATCCGCATCTGGATTGGTCTTTTTGATGATCGCCGCCACATTGCGGCCGGTGCCGACGGGCACTGTCGATTTGGTGACGATCACCGTATAGCCCGAAAGATGCGCCGCGATTTCTTCGGACGCCGCGTAGACATAAGACAGGTCCGCATGGCCATCGCCGCGGCGCGTTGGCGTGCCGACCGCGATGAACACCGCGTCAGCGTCAGCGACGGAATCCGCTAATTCGGTTTGAAACTTAAGCCGCCCCGCCGCCATGTTCCGCGCCACCAGATCATCAAGCCCCGGCTCATAAATCGGGATCGCGCCAGCATTGAGGCTGTCGATTTTCGCTTCGTCTTTATCGACACAAGTGACGTTAAAGCCAAATTCCGAAAAACACGCGCCGGACACAAGCCCCACATAACCCGAACCGATAACCGTCAGATTCATTTCTTGCCCCTATGCGTTAGTAACATTCTTAATACCCTAGTTGTTTTTCTATGCCCGCGGTGATGGCATGGCCAAGGGCGATATGCGCTTCTTGGATATGGCCGGTTTGCGATGATGGCACGGCAATCAGGATATCAGCGTGATCCTTCAAAACGCCGCCGCTTTCCCCGGTCATGGCGATGGTGCGGATGCCTTTGGCCTTTGCCGCTTTGACGGCGGCCACAACATTGGCGGAATTGCCGCTGGTGGATAGGCCAATCAGCACATCACCATCACGGCCAAGGGTTTCCACTTGCCGGGCAAACACCTCTTCATAGCCAAAATCATTAGTGAAAGCAGTCAGAAACGACGTGTCCGTGGTCAAGGCCAGCGCGCGCAAGCCCGGGCGCGGGCGACGATGATCAAGAGTGGCGACAAATTCCGCCGCAATATGTTGGGCGTCACCCGCGGAGCCGCCATTGCCGCATAAAAACAATGTGCCGCCTTGCTTGAGGCTTTCGGCGATGACCTGCACCGCGTCTTCCGCCGCCGCCGAACACGTTTCCGCCGCCGCCAATTTGACGTCTGCCGATTGACGCAAATGATCTTGGATGTCGTTTTTAATCATGGTCATAGAACTATCAATCAAGGCGCGGTATTGCAATGGCGTTATATCACGTTTAGACAGTCAAAAAACATTAATATATATATTATAGTATTGAGCGATCAGACTTTAGTGACGATAGGACGTGTTTTATGCCGCAGGCCATCAAAAAAGCCATTTTTCCCGTAGGCGGGTTGGGGACGCGATTTTTACCCGCGACCAAATCCATGCCCAAAGAAATGCTCCCCATTGTGGATAAACCGCTCATCCAATACGCGGTGGAAGAAGCCGCGGAGGCGGGGGTTGAAGAATTTATCTTTGTCACTGGCCGCGGCAAATCCGCCATTGAAGATCATTTTGATCATTCCACGGAATTAGAAGACACGCTCGCCGCCCGCGGCAAAGACAGCGCGCTCGACGTCGTGCGAGCGATGATGCGCGAGCCAGGTTCAGTGGCGTATATTCGGCAACAAGAACCCGCCGGTCTTGGCCATGCGGTTTGGTGCGCGCGGCATTTGATCGGCGATCAACCTGTCGCGGTGCTGCTGGCCGATGATTTGATTTTACCTCAAAAAGGCAAGCCCGGGTGTCTGGCGGAAATGGTCACGGCTTGGCAAGAGACCGGCGGCAATATGGTGGCGGCGATGGAAGTTGCGCCTGATCAGACCTCGTCTTATGGCATCATCACCCCGGGCAAGACCAAAGGCATTTTAACCGAAGTCAATGAATTGGTGGAAAAACCGCAACCGAAAGACGCGCCGTCCAATTTGGCGGTGGTGGGGCGCTATATTATTGAACCCGGCGTCTTTACAGAACTCGCCCAGCAAAATCGCGGCGCGGGCGGCGAAATTCAACTCACCGATTCGCTCGCCAAGCGCATTGGCCAAGCGCCCTTTCATGGCGCGCTCTTCTCCGGTGAGCGGTTTGATTGCGGCTCGAAATTAGGGTTTTTGCAAGCCAATATTCAATTCGCCTTGTCGCGTGATGACTTGGCGTCTGATTTTTCCACTTGGTTGAAGGCGCAAACGTTTTGATCACCCATCAGTTTCACCCCACCATTCTTCGCGCCTATGATATTCGTGGCATTGTCGGCGAGACCCTGCATGATCAAGACGCTTATATGATCGGCCTTGGCTTTGCCGATCGCCTGCGCGCCGCTCAAGGTCGTCATGTGGTGATTGGCCGAGATGGCCGCTTAAGCTCCCCCCATCTCGCCGCCGCTTTGGCCGAAGGGCTGGTCGATGGCGGTATGAAGGTGACGGATATCGGCGTGGGGCCTACCCCAAAACTCTATTTTGCCGATCAGCATTTCAACGCCGATGGCGCCATTCAAGTCACGGGATCGCATAACCCCCCCAACCATAACGGCTTTAAGATGGTGATGGGGCATAAACCGTTTTTCAGCGATGACATCACGCAATTGGGCGTTCAAGTGGCGGCAGGCGTTGATCAACAGCCCGGCGGTCAATGCCAAGAGCATGATCTGCAAGCCGATTACATCGCCACTATGCTCGATGCTATTGGGCTCAATGCCATTGGCTTGTTGGATGGGTTGGATGACAAGACCTTCATTTGGGATTGCGGCAATGGCGCCGCCGGGCCTTCGGCGATGGATTTGACTAAGGCGATCAGCGGCCAGCATCATGTGCTTTTTGCGGAAATTGACGGCAATTTCCCCAATCACCACCCTGATCCGGTCAATCCCGAAACCCTTGATCTGCTCCGTGAAGCGGTGGCCAAGCATAACGCGGAGATGGGCATTGGTTTTGATGGCGATGGCGACCGCATCGGGCTGATTGACGCCAAGGGGCGGCAAGTGCCGGGGGATTTGCTGACAGCCTATTTATCGCGCCATAGTTTGCGCAAAACCCCGGGCGCGCAAGTGATCTTTGACGTTAAATCGTCGCTCGCAGCTTTGGACGCGGTGACTGGATTGGGCGGCGCGCCCTTACTCTGGAAAACCGGCCATAGCCAAATGAAAACCAAGATGAAAGAAACCGGCGCGCCGATCGGCGGCGAAATGAGCGGGCATTTGTTCCTCGCTGATGGGTATTACGGCTATGATGATGCTTTGTTCGCGGCTTTGGCGGTGTTGCGCGAAATGGTGGTGAGCGGTGAGAGCATCACGGCTTTTGTCGATTCCTTGCCCGAAACCTTCGCCACGCCAGAATTGCGAATCCCTTGCGATGATACGATTAAATTTGATGTCATGGCGCGGGTGATCGCCGATGTCAGCGCCCATCCCGATGCGGATCAGCAAGATGCCGCGGATATGGATGGCATCCGCGTCACGGGGGATCAAGGCTGGTGGTTGATCCGCGCGTCCAACACCGGCGCTGAATTGGTGGCGCGTGCCGAAGGCCGTGATGAAGCGGCTTGTGCCATGCTCAAAGAACGCATTCGCAGCCGCTTAAAAACAGCAGGCCTTAATTGGGAAGGCTGATCGGCATTTTTCTTTACACTATGGGATCATGATTCTATATTCCAGCCATCCCAACCCTGACGCATAGAGAATTAATCATGACCTCACGGACAGACTGTCACGGCCTTATGGTTGCTGACGATTTGCTTAATTTCGTAAACACTCAAGTGTTGCCCGGCGCTGGCATTGATGCCGATACTTTCTGGGCCGGTTTTGCCAAATCCGTCGCTGAATTGGCGCCTGAGTCTCGTGCCTTGATCGCGAAACGTGATGATCTGCAAAAACAAATCGATGCTTGGCTGATCAACCATCGCGGCGCTGATTTTGACGCTGAAGCCTATACCGCTTTCTTGCTAGAAATTGGCTATCTCGTGCCTGAAGGCGATGATTTTTCCATCACCACCAGCAATGTCGACGATGAGTTTTCATCCATCGCTGGCCCGCAATTGGTCGTGCCTGTGCTCAACGCCCGTTACGCGCTCAACGCCGCCAATGCGCGTTGGGGCAGCCTTTATGACGCGCTTTATGGCACTGACGCCATCAGCGAAGACGATGGCGCCACCCGCAGCGGCGGGTATAACCCAAAGCGTGGTGAGAAAGTTATCGCCTATGCTAGAGCGCATCTTGATGCCGTCGCGCCGCTTGCTAAGGGCAGCCATAGCGATGCCCAATCTTATCAGATCGCCGATGGTCAACTCAGCGTTAGCATGGCCGATGGCACCGAGACAGGCCTTGCTGATGCGAATATGTTCCGCGGCTATACGGGTGATCCTGCCGCGCCAAAATCGATCTTACTGGCGGTGCATGAAATGCATATCGACATTCAGTTCGATGCCAGCGGCGCGATCGGGGCGTCTGACCCAGCGGGAATTAATGATATTGTCCTTGAAGCGGCGGTCTCAACGATTGTTGATCTGGAAGATTCCGTTGCCGCCGTTGATTCTGAAGACAAAGTCGCGGCCTATCGCAATTGGCTTGGCCTGATGAAAGGTGATCTTAAAGACACCTTCGAGAAGAACGGCAAGACCATGACCCGGTCGCTAAACCCTGACCGCCAATATACCGCCCCTAATGGCGAGGCCTTCTCGCTTCATGGCCGATCACTGATGCTGGTGCGGAACGTGGGCGAGTTGATGACCAACCCCGCGATCTTATTGCCGAATGGCGATGAAATGCCTGAAAGCATCATGGACGCCTTCATCTCCACCGCGATTGCGATGCATGATCTGAAGAAAACCGACGGCATCCGCAATTCGCGCAAAGGGTCGGTTTATATTGTGAAGCCAAAAATGCACGGCCCTGAAGAAGTGGCTTTTGTGAATAAAATGATGGGTCAGGTGGAAGCCCTCCTCGGCCTTGCGCCATCGACCATCAAAATTGGCATTATGGATGAAGAACGCCGCACCACGGTCAATCTCAAAGAATGCATCCGCGCGGCGAAAAGCCGGGTGGCTTTTATCAATACAGGCTTCCTTGATCGCACGGGTGATGAAATCCACACCTCGATGGAAGCTGGCCCTATGATTCGCAAAGCGGAAATGAAAGGCACGGCTTGGATTCAATCCTATGAAGATTGGAACGTCGATAAAGGCTTGGCTTGCGGGCTGAGCGGCAAAGCGCAAATCGGCAAAGGCATGTGGGCCATGCCTGATTTGATGGCGGCTATGTTGGAGCAAAAAG
>CAJXME010000041.1 GCA_913056245.1 uncultured Alphaproteobacteria bacterium
TCACTTGCCGCAAATCATCATCGGCACCGACGCAAGCAAAGACAAAATCCGCGCCTTCCGCGGCGGCTTTCGGGCTTGGCGCCATGGCGCCGCCATGCTCCGCCACCCAGGCTTCGGCTTTGGCCGTGCTGCGGTTATAGACGGTGACGTCATGCCCCGCCGCCTTGAGATGCCCCGCCATGGGATAGCCCATTACCCCAAGCCCAAGAAACGCTAATTTTGCCATGAAAGCCTCCCTATCAACATACCCCGAGAGTGCAAGATTGCCCCGCGCTTGTCCAGCCATGCGCGGGTTATTTTTGCGCTTTTACGCGGCTTTTCGATTTATTATGCCGTGGTCAGCCTGTCATGGATTTGCTATGATAAAGCGCATCATCACGAAGGACGCCCACTATGCCATCATCCCATCAAGAGGGTTATGAAGTCGACATCATGATCCCCGAAAGCGAAATCACCGCGCGCGTCAACGCCATGTCGCGGGAGATCATGAAGCATTACGCCAAAAGCGAAAAATTAGTCGTGGTGGGGCTTTTGCGCGGCTCGTTCATGTTCATCGCCGATCTGGTGCGGCGGCTTGACCTGCCCGTGGAGGTCGATTTCATGACCGTCTCCAGTTACGGCAGCAGCATGCGATCCTCGCGCGAAGTCCGCATCTTAAAAGACCTTGATGGCGATATTGAAGATATCGACGTGCTGGTGGCGGAAGACATCATTGATACGGGGCATACCCTGTCGCAAGTGCTGAAGATTCTCACCACCCGCAAGCCCAAAACCTTAGAAGTCTGTTGCCTCTTGAACAAACCCTCACGCCGCGAGGTTGAGATACCCGTCAAATGGATCGGCTTTGATATTCCCGATGAATTTGTCGTCGGCTATGGGATTGATTACGCGCAGCTGAACCGCAACCTGCCGCATATCGGCAAGGTGCGGCTGACCGATGGCTCGGCCTAGAGTCTCCCGCGCTTACGATAAAAATTTATCGTCAAACGGATAGCGGGTGAGGTTTTCAAACCCATCTTCCGTGACCAGCACTTGATCTTCCAGTTTGATCGAAAACGACCCCCCTTCGCGGCTGACCAAGGCTTCAACGCAAAGCACCATGCCCGGCTCCAACACCGCGTCAAACGCGCCTTCGGTGTATTGATCAGGATAGGCAATCAACGGCCATTCATCGCAAAGCCCCACGCCATGGAAGCGGCAGGAATATTTCTGCTTTTGATAAATTTCCGGCAATTGATGGCCGCCAAAGGTCAATTCTCGGAAACTCACCCCCGGCTTCATGAGATTCATATTGGTGGTGATATGTTCAAGCGCCAATTGATAATCTTCTTTCATCTCAGCCGTCGGCTCACCATCGCCCAGAAACCACGTGCGGGAGATGTCACTGCAAATCCCATAACAGCCGATCAAATCCGTATCAAAAGCTAGGATTTCATTATTCTGCACGATGCGCGGCCCGCATTCTTGGAACCATGGATTGGTTCGCGGCCCAGAGGCAAGCAATCGGGTCTCAATCCATTCGCCACCGCGTTCAATATTGGCGGCGTGAAGCACCGCCCAAATCGCGTCTTCCGTCATCCCCGGCTTGGCGGCTTTTTCCATCGCCAAGACCGATTGTTCGCAAGCATACATGCCGCAACGCATGGCGTGGATTTCATCCTCACCTTTGATGACCCGCGCGTGTTCCATGACGACTTCGCCATCTTCGACGGTGAGGCCATTGGCCTCGAGCGCGCGCAGGCCATGGATCATGATTTTATCCACCGCAAGCCGCGTGTTGTCGCCGAGATGCTCCTTCATCAGGCTGGCGATTTCCGCGCCAAACCTTTCGGCCGCGTCCCCCGTCCGATCACCCGTGGCGAAATAGAACATCGACGCGCCGGATCGTGATTCCCGCACCAAGGGGTTGTGATCAGCCAAAAATGGCGCGTTTTTATAATCCCAAATGATCATATAGCCGCTCGCCATCACAAGGCAGGCGCGAAACGGGTTATGGGTGTTCCACAATTGCATATTCGTCGAATCGGTAGCGTAGCGGATATTCAGCGGATCAAACAACAACACCGCGCCATAATCGCGCTGATGCAATTGCCCCACAATCCGATCCAAGCGATATTGCCGCATGGCGGTGAGATTGGGAGCGGTAATGCCCGCTTCAGCCCATTCATCAAAGGCTAATGCCGTAGGGCCAATTTCAATCCGGTTGTTATCGCGGGGGGAGCCATCGGGCATCATCGGGCTGGACGCAGGATGACGGCTGGGGTCAATCTTGCGGGTATCGCGAACATGCTGGGTCGTCATGATGTCACCTCATGGTAGCGCTTTCAAAACCGTAAATCGCTTTTTGCCATAAGGTCAATGCAAAAAAACAGGCGGCCGAAGCCGCCTGATTCCTCGTTGGTAGATGCCTTTAGAAATTCAGCGATATGTTGCGGTGTTTCGCTAAGCATCCTGAAATTGCCGTGGCTTGTTCCATGCTCAACCGATCTTGCTGACGCAAGCCAATGGTATCGCGAATTTCAGCTTCATATTCGGTCAGCACGGCCAATGTGGCTGGGCCGGCTTGGCGGCGGCCGTTCAAGTCTTTGTCGTAAGCCTTGATCGCCTTTTTGAGGGCTTTGATCGCCTTCTTTGGCTTTTCACGCTTTTTGCGAAGCGCTTTGCCCGCCTTTGACAATTCCGAATCAATTGCCGACGTGCCTGGAATCGCGTTCAAACTAGACGACACCGCCTTGATCGCTTCACGAGCGGCCTCGTGATCGCCGTCTTCTTCGACAACATCAAGCAAGGCTTCGAGGTCTGGCCCCACCGCCGCCAGAGCATCGGTGGCATTGAGCACCGCGATGGAACGGACAAGCCCTTCGTAACTATCGTCAACGGTTTTGCGATAGGTGCGTTCAGCCTTTTCCAGATTGGTGCGGATCGCGCGGTAGTCTTTATTGACCTGTTTCCATTCCGCGGGGATCATCTCTTTCAGCCGGAGGTTTTCAGCCTCAAGCGCGGCAATCTCCGCTTCATAATGCGCTTTTTCATCGGCGTCATCGGTGCCGCGAAGTTCCAATTTGATCTTTTCAATCTCACGCTTATGACGGCGGATATCACGTTCCAGATCACGAACTTCGCTATGAATAGGCCGATAATCCACGGATGCTTCTTTGACCGCGGCTTCAGCGCTGCGGATTTCTTTGACCATGTCAAACACGCTGCCCACACCTTTAACGGTCATGTTCAAATCCCGCTTGATGTCAGCCGGCAAGGCGGATAAATCAAGCGCCGCCACTTTTGCCGTCGCGCCTTCGATATGCGCGCGATCCTCGACATAGAAATTAAAGAGGTAATCTTCAAGACAAGCTTGCAGGCGTGGGTTTTTTGGTGGCGGCGCGGTTTCAGACGTAAGGTAAGTGCGCACTGGCAGGTAATTCACCAAAGGCGGATAAAACCCGACAATCGCCAACCCAACCAATTGGAGCGCGATGAACGGCACCACCCCGCGATAAATATCAAGGGTGCGAACCGCGCTGGAAGCGACACCGCGCAAATAGAACAGCGCAAAGCCAAACGGCGGGGTCAAGAACGAGGTTTGAATATTCATCCCGATCATAACGCCAAGCCATACGGCGGTGACATTCGCCGATGGGTCCGACAGCAAAATCGGCGATACAATCGGCACCACCACCACGGCGATTTCAATAAAATCAAGGAAGAAGCCCAGCAAGAAGATCACCAGCATCACCACGATGAACTGTGACCAGAACCCGCCCGGCAAGCCTGTGAGAAACTCTTTGACGATTTCTTCACCGCCAAAGCCGCGGAAGGCCGCGGTCAACATCGCCGCGCCCAAGAGGATGATAAAGACCATCGACGTGGTCTTCGCGCTTTCGAGCATCACCCCATTGAGCGTGTCTTCAATTTTGAAGGTCCGCCACCCCGACCAAACCACCGAATAAACAAAGGCGATCACCGCCACCACGGCCAGAAAGATGCCCAGCATATCCATCCCTGTTTCAATCTTGCGGATGTTCAGGGAGAAGGTGTTGAGCAAGATGGCGATCGCCACCATCGAAATCGTGGCGAGAATAGCGGGGTAATACGCGTCTTTTTCGCCCTCACGCAGACGATAGCCCGCCATGATGGTCGCGCCAACCGCGCCAATAGCACCCGCTTGGTTCACCGTCGCGATGCCCGCGATAATCGAGCCTAAGACGACGAAAATCAGCACCAATGGCGGCACCAAAGACAGGATGACTTTCTTAATAAAAGCCCGTTCGAGCAATTTGCCATCATAAGGCACGGCGGGTGCGGTGCCCGGCTTCAACAGAGCCGAGGTCAAGATATAGGCCATATAAAGACCCACCAGAATCAGCCCCGGAATAAACGCCCCAAGGAACATATCCCCCGCCGAGGTCGACACAATATCCAAGGTCGATGGCATGGAAAACTCGCCAGTGGCTTCCTTGAAGAGCGACTTGCGTTCAGACGCCGCCTGATCCGCCGCGCTCGCCAATTGGTCAGCGAGAATAATCAGCACAATCGATGGCGGGATAATCTGCCCCAAAGTGCCGGAGGCGCAAATCGTCCCCGTCGCCAGAGGTTTCGAATAATTGTTGCGCAGCATCGCCGGCAGGGAAATCAAGCCCATAGCCACCACGGTGGCGCCAACAATCCCTGTGGTGGCGGCAAGCAATGCCCCCACAAACACCACGGAAATACCAAGACCGCCGGGGATGGGGCCAAACAATTGCGCCATGGTCACCAACAAGTCTTCGGCAATCCGTGAACGCTGAAGCATGATTCCCATGAAGATGAAGAGCGGAATCGCAATCAGGGTATCGCGTTCCACTTCCCAATAAATGCCGCGGAAATTGGTGACCCCCGCGGTGAGCCATTCAAAGGGGCCATCTTGGATAAAATAAGCGCCGCTTTCGCCCGCAAAGAGATAGCCGCAAATCCCCGCCAAAGCGATGGTGATGATGGCTGACCCCGGCAAGGCAAAAGCCACGGGATACCCTGAGCCTAGGGCATACATCATGGTCAGGAAAAGAATGGCAAGAAAGACGAGTTCCATAATTTACGCTTTCTGTTCTGCGGCCTGATCATCGGCGCTTACATCGCCGTTCATGATGGCCAGAGCGTTCAAGAAATAACTGGTGAATTGAACCAGCATCGATAGAGCAAAGACAACGAGAAACGCCGCCATGAGATATTTGACATACATGCCAAAGCCGCTCATGGAGGTTTCAAAATTCAGCATCGGGCTGTTGATCAGGCTGGATTTGCCCGACATGCCCAGCACCAAGACCAACCAGCAAAGCGGCATGCCAAAGGCAACCGAACCGGTGGCGTTCACCCAGGCTTTGGTGCGTTCTTTGAAACTGGCGAAAATCACATCAACGCGGACATGGCCTTCTTCTTTCAGGGTATGCGCGCTGGCAAAAAGGAACAACGCCGCATACCAGAAACGCACCAAATCCCCCATAAAGGTCTGCTCATACGCAAAGATAAATCGCGCCAACACGATCAGCATTTCGGCGATCACCACCAAGAGAATCAGCCAAACCACGGAAACGGATTTATCACGAAAACCAATAATAACGCCTATGATCATGAGCGGAATATGGATATACATCCCCCGCCATGACGATAGCCCCAATTTGGTGGCAATGTCTTTGCCAAACATGGCGGTGTGTAAATCTTCAACGCGGATGAACGAAATAATCGCATCCGCGATGCCCACCAGCAACACCCCCCAAAAGGCGGCGCGGATAATCAGTGAGGCCAGTTTATCCATGCGGGCAGCATCAATCACAAGCGATCCTCCGCTGCGGGTATAATAAGCCGCGCCAAGAACTGCCCCTAAAGCCATCAAGACCTGTACCCAGCCCATGGCCAAGATACCGCCGGAAAGATCGCCTTTCGGGGCGCTGAAACCAAAGAGACCCGAGGCGCCAAGGGTGCCATAAACACCCGGCAGGCCGCCGACATAGGTCAGAAAATTATTCAAAATAAAAACAAGCGCTAAGATAACGCTCGCCACGCCGCCAAATCGACAAGCGGCAATCAATAAAGGATTAAGACCCGAAGAGTGGGGCATGAATTCTTGTCCTTAGCCTGAAGTGAAAAATAAGAAAGGCGGGGAAAACCCCCGCCTTTCAAATTGGCAATTAGCCCTCAAGCACTGCGTTACGCTTAAGAACATATTCCACATCGTTGAGCTGCTGGTATTCACCAACAGTCTTACGTGCGGCAACCATGGATTCATGGACACGACGTGCCAATGAAGAATGCTCAACCACTTCAGCATATACTTCAGCAGAACCACGACCAAAGGCTTCGTAAACTTCTTCGTTGAATTCACGAACCACAACACCCTGCTCATCCACCAGACGTTCCAGAGCGGCACCGTTCTTGGCGTTGTATTCAGACATGATGTTGTCGTTTTCAGCTTGAGCAACAGCCGTGATCAGATTCCGATCGGTTTCAGAGAGGCTGCCCCAAAATGAAGCGTTAAAGCCAGCGGCCAACTGTGAGGCTGGCTCATGCATGCCTGGGTAGTAGTAATACTTGGTGGCTTCATAGAACTTCATCGCTTCATCGTTCCATGGGCCAACCCATTCTGTCGCTTCAATCGCGCCAGACACCAGGTTTTCATAAATCTGACCACCAGGGAGTGATACAGGTGATGCGCCCAGTTTTGCCATAACGTCGCCGCCAAGGCCTGGAATACGCATTTTCAGACCTTTGAGGTCTTCTGCTGAGTTGATTTCTTTGTTGAACCAACCGCCCCACTGAACGCCCGTGTTACCACAAGCCAAGCATTTCAGGCCAAATTCACCTGCGACTTCGTCCCAGAGTTCCTGACCACCCATCCAGTTGATCCAAGAGTTCATCTCAACATAGCTGAGACCAAATGGTACAGCGGTGAAATAAGCCCAACCGGGGTGCTTACCTTTCCAGTAGTAATCAGCAGCGTGGTAGGCTTGCGCGTTACCAGAGGCCACTTCGTCAAAACTATCAAACGCGCCAACACGTTCGCCAGCAGCGTAGTATGTGACCTGAATACGGCCATCCGATACATCACCAAGACGCTTGGCAAAACGCTGAGCGCCGGTGCCCAGACCTGGGAAGTCCCGTGGCCATGTGGATACCATTGCGATTTCAATACGATCCTGCGCGATTGCTGGTGTTGCAAGCGCAGTAGCGGTGGCTACACCACCAAGACCAGCTTTGGTCATAAAGTCACGACGTTTCATGTCTTTCTCCTCACCTTCATGTTTGCGGCGGTCATGCCGCCTGAGTAACCAATCTGCACCACGCGCTTTTCACAATCAAACAATAAGTTTTTCATTCAAAGGCACAGAGCACAAAAAGTATGAACACTTATTATGGCGCATTCGCACCATCAGTCAATTTGCATCGCACAAATTTGACGGAATAACGACAAGAAATTTATTCAATATTTCATCCCAATAGCCCTCACCTGCAGGTTTGCCTTGAGATTCATGAGACGGCGGACGCAGATCACGCTTGGCGAATAAAAGCATTCATGCCTTAATAACGGGAAGGCTTCGCCTTTTGATCATCATGTTTGAGGAGACCCGATGATGACCGCCCAAATGAAAGCGCCCCTTGCAGAAGTTCTCACCGCCGGTATTGCTTTGGATGAGGTGGTCACGCGCCATCGAATCGGGCTGGTGGCTCTATCTTCGGACTTGACCTTGGAAAAGGACATCGCCCGGCTGACGCCCGTGGGAGAAGTGTGTTTCTACACCAGCCGGGTGGAGTTCATTAATCCAGTAACGCCGGAAAACCTTAGAAAAATGCAGCCTCATATCGCCGATGCGGCACGGCTGATTCTGACCGATCTTCAATTGGACGCGATTTGCTACGGTTGCACCTGTGCCTCAGCCACCCTCGGTGATCAGGTGGTCTTTGACGCGCTCCAAGAAGGCAAGCCCGGCACCCCTGCCACCAACCCCGCTTTAGCCGGCGTCACCGCGGCAAAAGCGCTGGGCGCGTCCAACATCGCATTGCTAACGCCCTACCCCGAAGCTGCCAGCCAAAAACTTGCCGATTACTTTGCCAGCAAGGGATGCGGCATCATCAGCCATCATTGCTTGAACCTTGAGAACGACCGCGACATCGCTCATGTCAACCAAGAGGATTTGATCAAGACGGTGCTCGAGATCGATCAGCGGGGCGCCGAT
>CAJXME010000042.1 GCA_913056245.1 uncultured Alphaproteobacteria bacterium
ATCGAGCGCGTCTTCAACGCTGATATTATCGCCGCCGCCTTTCAGCGCCACCACCATTTCAACTTCGTGATGAACATCGCTGGTTTCAGGCGGATACGGAAACTCGCCAGAGGTATCGGCGTTTTGCGCGTTCTTTTGGAAGAAGAATGGTTCTTCGCGATTGGGATCGCCCCCCATCTCAATGGTATGGGCGGCGTAATTACGACCAATACAATAAATGCGGCGGATTGGAAAAACACCATCCGAATTGCGCACGGGCAGAACCGTCACCGCGGGTTGTTCAATAACATAAGTGGTCATGAGGTTTGTTCTCCTTCAGGGGGTTAACGTCGCGACGCGTAATAATCGACACGGCGTTCTAAATAAGCCAAAAACTCGGCTATGACAAAGGCTAGCGCGAACAATACGATCAGCACCGCCCAAAAATGTTTCATCAAGAAATTCGAGGCATAAAGTTCAAAGAGCGAGCCAAAGCCTACGATCGAAATCAGCAACTGGCCAATAATCACGCCTTTCACCGCGCGGATAAAACCAATGCGAACACCGCCTAAAATTTCAGGCAGGGCCGCCCAGAAATAGATTTTGGTGAAAGCATCAAAAGGCGACGCGCCAAAGGAATGCGCCATTTCCACCAAGGATCGATTGATCTGCATCACGCCAGCGCGCGAATTCAGCACAATAATCCAAATCGCAAACAGCGCCGTGGTGATGATGATCGCTTTGATGCCAAAGCCAAACAGCACCATCAAAACCGGCACCAAGGCGGTTAGCGGCGCGCTCAAAAACAAATTCACCCAAGGCAGCAGCAATTGATCAATGAGGCGGCTTTTGCCCATGAGAATGCCAACGGGCACGCCGATCACAATCGCCGATAACGTGCCAATTGAAAACGCGTGGGCGGTTTCTTTCAACGCGGTGATGAAGGCTTTTGTACCGCCGATTTCAAGCAAGGTTGCAAAAATCGCAGACAATGGCGGCAGAAAAAACGTCAGTTCAATCTGGCCGATGAATTCCCACAACAGCCCCCAAAGAAGGAGCGATGACATATTCGGAAGTTTGATGCCAAAAACGGTCATGACCCCACCCTATTCCACATAGGAGCGCAACGACGCCCAAATCCGATCGACAATATCAAGATATTCAGGATCGCGGCGGATATGATCGACATCTTTATCGCGGAAGCCTTGAGGGCGGATGATTTCCATCACCCGGCTAGGGCGCGGCAACAGAATGGCGATCTGATCCGAGACATAAACCGCTTCTTCAATCGAGTGGGTGACAAAAATAAAAGTCTTGTTTTCGTTCTGCACAAGCCCCAGCAAATCTTCCTGAAATTTACGGCGGGTTTGCTCATCCACGGCGGAGAATGGCTCGTCCATCAACAGCACTTGCGCATCGACACTCAAGGCGCGCGCCAAGCCCACACGCTGACGCATGCCGCCGGACAATTCATGGGGGAAACTATGCTCAAAGCCTGTCAGCCCCACTTCGGCGATGTATTTTTCAGCGATCGCTTCACGTTCGGATTTCGGCACGCCGCGCAATTCCAAGCCAAAGGCAACGTTGCGAATGACGCTCGCCCAAGGCATCAGCGCGAAATCCTGAAACACAAAGGCGCGATCCGGCCCCGGCGCTTTGACCACTTCACCATTGACCAAGACCTCACCGCTGGTGGCGGGGATCAGCCCCGCGATGATCTTGAGCAAGGTGGTTTTCCCGCATCCCGAAGGCCCCAAGAGCGATGTCAATTGACCACGCGGAAAGTCAAGGCTGAGGTCACGGAGGGCTTCGACCTCGCCATAGTTTTTATAGACATTTCTTACCGTGACAGCGTTTTCAGAAGGGTTGGTCATCGAGTCAATTTCCTGGACGGTTCTATAGGTTAATGGTTAATCAGCGGCGAGCGATTTGCGGCTGCCGCGCAACAAATGGTTTTCGATGCGTTCCAAGACATTCAGAAACAGCACCGCAAGAATGATGATCGACGCGATGGCGGCATACATGCTGGGGTAATCGGCAATCGATCGACTGTAGGTGATGATGTCACCCACACCGGTGGGGGTAATTTTCAATTCTGCGAGAATGGCGCCAATAAAACCCGCCGACACGCCAAGCCGAAGACCCGCAAAAATAATCGGGAAGGCGGAGGGCAAAATAATTTTCAGAATTACGTCACGCCGTGATCCCAAAAAAGCCTTGCCCATTTCGATCAGTGATGCAGGGGTGTTGCGCACCGCGCCGCCGGTATTCAGCACAATCACCGGCATCGCCATAATGCAGACCACAAAGACTTTGGACGTCAGCCCAATGCCGTAAGCCATCACCAAGAGCGGGATGAGCGCGGCCAATGGCGCGGTTTGCATCACCACAAAAATCGGCGAGACCAACCAGTCAAAGGCGCGGCTAAGCCCTATCCAAAGACCAAGGCCAATCCCCAAGACGGCGGAAATGAACACCCCGATCACCAGCGGCTTGAGGGTTTCGAGATAGGCGACAAACATCGTGCCATCGATCAGCAATGCCCAGAAGGCGGCACAGGATTCGAGAAAAGTCGGAAAGGCAAAACTCACGGGGATTCGGCCAGCGATTTCCCAAGCGCCAAACACAATCAAGGCTGAACAAAGTTTCAAAAGATTTGCGCGGTGACGAGCCAGCATGACAAGAATCCGGTGGTTAAAGAAGACGTGACCAGCGAGGCAAAGCCCCGCTGATCGCATGAGATGGAGGGTTACTTAACCGCCTTATTAAGCGGGGCAAAGTACCAGAAGTCATTCGGATCGAGGGAATTGATGTCGCCCTCAATCTGACCGGCTTTGGAATACCATTCCAGATCAGCCTTAGCCGCGACCATGCCGCCGCCATTGGGATCATAAAGACCGCCTTCAACCGCGTCGGTGAAGAAGCCGTCGAGGCCATTCAGCACTTCTTTCGGCAATTGACCGATCGGGCCATTCGGGTCAGTTTCACGCTTCACCATGGTTGGGTCTTTGTGCATGTCGCGATAAACGCTGACCAAAGCCTTCACGAAAATATCAATTGATTCTTCATTGGCTTTCATCCAGTCGAGATTAGCGAACAAGGCTTCATCGCTGGCGTCGACTTCAAACATCGGCAGAACGTTAAACTTGTCGCCCTGCAATTTGACCAGTTTGTTTTTATTAGAAAGGTCAACAATGGTGGCGTCAGTCTGACCGGCGATCAGCGCCGCGATGCGGTTCGATGACCCCGGCACATAAGAACGCTTGCCAAATTTGATGTTCAGGCGATCTTCAATCACATTGGCGATCGAATCGGTGCCGCCGCCACGGGAATGCAGCATGATCGGCTCACCATCGAGATCATTCAGGCTGGAATATTTCTTTGATGAGACGGGGAAAAACTTCAATTTGGACATCTGGAAGATGATGCGAATCGGTGCTTTTGACCGCTGCATCACCGAATAAGGCGTGCCAAAGCCAATATCCATCTGACCACTCAAAATGGCTTGAATCGCCAGTTCTTCGTCGGAAAAGGCGGTCCATTCGTAATCCAGCCCCATGGCTTTCGCGCGATCAAGCGCCACGAAAATATGCGCCAGTTCATCCGATGGTGGTTCCGCCAAAGCGATCTTAATCTTCGCGGCATGAGCCGAATTGGCAAGGCCGACAAGCGTCAGAAAAATACTGACGATCGACAGGCTGATAAGTTGTTTTAGTTTACGCATCTTGCGCTCCTCCCTTGATCAGGTGGCAAGGGTCAAAACCTAATATCCTTGCCGTTGTTATACCGATAGCGGCTGCCTTATGATGGGGTTTGCTAATCGGGTTGGCTGGGGATGGTCGGATTTGGCCTCCCCAAATTTTTATTATCAAAGAAATTTATCCATAAAATTTTACATTGGTCAAGCATTGGTTAAATTGGTTAAAATTGGTTAAAGTTGACCATCAAGGTTGGTTTATGCCATTGATGCCATGACGATTGGATGAGATCACGATGAACAACAGAGGGCTTCTTTTGACTTCGACCATAGCCGCCACCACGCAATTAAGAGCTTGGCTTGCGCAACGCGAATTGCCCCCGGGGGGACGCCTGCCGCCGGAACGTGAACTCGCCGATATGCTGGGCGTCTCGCGCGGCGATTTGCGCAAAGCGCTGGCTGATCTTGAAAAGAAGGGTGAAGTTTGGCGGCATGTGGGCAAAGGCACATTCACCGGCAATAAGCCTGATCAGGATATCTCCCCCATCGCCGCGATCGCCGAAGAATCATCCCCCGTGGAAGTGATGAACGCGCGGCTGTTGATCGAGCCGCTCCTTTGCGGGCAAGCCGCGATCCACGCCACGGGCAGCGATCTGGAAAAACTCGATCAATGCCTGGTTGATCAACGCAAGGCCTCGACTTGGCGGCAATATGAGCATGCTGACAATCAATTGCATCGCACCATTGCGGAAGCCTCCAGCAACACCGTCCTCTTGGCGTTGTTTGATCAATTGAACTCCATTCGGCGGGCGGTGGTCTGGGGGCGGATGCGCAACCAATCGACCCTTCCGCCGCAAGATCACCACAGTTTCAATCAGCATGAAGAGATTGTCGCCTCGATCCGTGACCGTGATCACGACAAAGCCGCCACCACCATGCAAAAGCATCTCGAAGACGTGCGCGATAAACTGCTCCGCTCCGCCTGATCATCCTCTGCCATTCCGATAAGAAAGCCGCCATGCTTTTCGCTATTCACTGCGCTGCATCGGTGATACCGTTTTGATGCAATCTTGGCGCTGAGCCTCTTTTCATGATTTGGCGAGTCTGGCCATGGCAAAACATATCTCTTCCAACATATCCCCTATTGAAATAGCCATGGCCATGATGGTGCCGCTGGTTTGGGGGATGGGATTTGTTTTTGCCAAAGGCGCGATTGGGCATTTCCCGCCAATTTTGCTGATGGCCTTTCGGTTTTTGGTCACCGCGGCGGTGCTGGTTTGGTTCGCCCCCATCCCACGCGGTCATTTGAAGCAATTATTCGTCATCGCGATTGTCGCCGCCGCCATTCAATACAGCCTGACCTTCACGGGGCTGAAAGGATTGGAAGCGGGGCTCGCGTCTTTGATCGTGCAGTTGGAAGTGCCTTTTCTGGTGCTCTTGGGCGCGGTTTTATTAAAAGAACAGCCCGGCTGGCGCAAATGGTTGGGCATCGCCATTTCTTTTTGCGGGGTCGGATTGATGAGCCAGCAAGATGAATTGAGCGGCAGTTTATTCTCCGTGATGCTGGTGATCTCCGGCTGTTTTGTCTGGGCGCTCGGCCAAGTCATGGTGCGGCGGCTGAAAGACATTGAAGGCTTACAAGTCACGGCTTGGGTGGCGATTTTTGCCACGCCGCAATTATTCTTCATGTCATGGCTCTTTGAAGATGGGCAATGGGGCGCCATCATCAACGCCGATGCCACCGTCTGGTGGACTGTCCTTTACCTTGGCTTGATCATGACCTGCTTTGGTTATTTCCTCTGGAATACGCTGATCCGCCGCCATGATGTTGGCCGCGTCGCGCCGTTTTTATTATTATTGCCCTTGTTTTCCGTCATCGGCGGGGTGGTGTTTTTGGGCGAAGAGGCTAGTCTTGATAAACTGGCGGGTGGCGGGGTGATTTTGCTCGGCGTGGCGATCATCACCATCAAGCCTGATCTGTTTCGAAGGAGGCTTATGACCAATCATGGCTGAGGCTGAATGGCTCGATAAGATTGCCGATCGCTTCCCCCATCGCCCCGCATTGGCGCGGGGACGGCACGTTGTGGCGAGTTTTTCCGCCTTAAGAACCCAAGCCGCGCAACTTGCTGATCTGCTCCAACAAATGGGCGCTCAAAAGGGCGACCGCATTGGCATTTTTGCCCAGAACACGCCCTCATTTATCACCACCTTATACGGCATCTGGTGGGCGGGGATGGTGGCGGTGCCGATCAACGCCAAATTGCACCCCGATGAATTGGCTTATATTCTGAACCACGGGGGCATCGCCCATCTCTTCGCCTCAACCGACACCCAAGCGGCGGCGGAAGACGCCATCGCCAAGACCGATCACGCGGTTCAGCGCCATGATTTAGACGCGCTCGATGATCGAGTTGCCGCAATGACGCCTGCCACGCGGCAAGATGTTGCCCCTGATGATCTCGCGTGGCTGTTTTACACCTCCGGCACGACAGGCCGCCCGAAAGGCGCGATGCTGACCTATCGCAATTTGGATGAAATGGCGCGCGGCTTTCTTGAAACCGTGGCGCCGGTTGCCCCAGCCGATTGCATCATCCACGCCGCCCCGCTTTCCCATGGCTCCGGGCTTTATGCTGTGCCTCATCTGCGGCAAGGCGCGTGTCAGGTGATCCCCGAAAGCGGCGGCTTTGATGTCGAGGAATTGGCCACACTGCTCGATCACTGGTCGGGGGTTTCGATGTTTGCCGCCCCCACCATGGTCAATCGTCTGGTGCGATCAGACGTCCAACTCACAGAAACCCAGCGCGCGCATTTGAAAGTCATCGTCTATGGTGGCGCGCCGATGTATGCCGAGGACGCGGAGCAAGCGCTCACCACCCTAGGCCCGAAATTGGCGCAAATCTATGGCCAAGGCGAAAGCCCCATGACCATCACCTGCCTCAGCCGAGACGTCATCGCTGGCCGCGATCAGGCGCAATGGCGCGATCGGCTCGCGTCGGTGGGGGCAGCTTTTCCGCAAGTGAAACTGGCGGTCAAAACCGCAGACGGGGCGATCCAATTCAAGGAGGCGCAGGGCGAAGTCTTGGTGCGCGGCGAGGTGGTGATGAAAGGTTATTGGCAAGACCCAGAGGCCACCGCTACCGCGATCATCGATGGCTGGCTGCACACCGGCGATATTGGCCATATCGCGGGGGATGGCTATTTGACTTTGCTGGATCGTTCCAAAGACCTGATCATTTCTGGCGGGGCGAATATCTACCCAAGAGAGGTTGAAGAAATCCTCCTCACCCATCCGGATGTGCAGGACGTCTCCGTGATTGGGCGGCCTGACCCCGATTGGGGAGAAGTGGTGGTCGCCTATTATACGGGCAAGGCGAAAGCGGCTGATCTTGATGCCCTCTGCCTTGAGCGCATCGCCCGCTTCAAACGGCCAAAAGATTATGTCCAGATTGATCACTTGCCAAAAAGCAATTACGGCAAAGTCTTGAAATCATCCTTGCGGGAAATCGACGCCCATCGGCAAAAATAAACTGGACAGGATGGCGTTGATTTGCTTGCATAAAATCATGCCTCATGACGATCATGCCCATGCTGTCTTGCCGTCTGACCCCGTGCTTCGCGTTAAAGCGCTGGAAACCCTATTGGTTGAAAAAGGCCTGGTTGACCCGAAGGCGCTGGATGAGATCATCGACACCTATGCCCATAAGATTGGCCCTCAAAATGGCGCTCGGGTGGTCGCTAAGGCTTGGGTCGATGCCGAGTTTCGATCGGATTTGCTGAAAGACGCGACGGCGGCGGTGAAGGCGCTTGGCTTTTACGGCCGCCAAGGCGAGCATATCGTCGCCGTTGAAAACACCGATGCTGTCCATAACATGGTGGTCTGCACCTTATGCAGTTGCTACCCTTGGCCGCTTTTGGGCATTCCCCCCGCTTGGTATAAATCCGACGCCTATCGCGCCCGCGCCGTGCGAGAGCCGCGCAAAGTGCTGGCTGAATTTGGCGTCACCCTGCCCCATGATCAAGCCGTTCGCGTCTGGGATAGCACGGCGGAAATCCGCTATCTGGTCTTGCCGCAACAACCTGAGGCGACCAAGGGCTGGCCTGAAGAAGACTTGATCCCCATCATCAGCCGTGACGCCATGATAGGCACGGCCTTGATTGAGGCGCCAAAATGACCGCCAATCAAAAGAGCCAGGATCACCCCCCACGCCCCCATGATATGGGGGGACGGTTTGGCGATGGCGCGGTGATCCCTGATGACGATGCCGCGCCGGTGTTCACCCAAGACTGGCATGGCCGAGCGCTGGCTCTGACCTTGGCGGCGGGCGCGCTTGGGGCATGGAATTTGGAGATCTCCCGCCACGCGCGCGAATGCCTGAAGCCCGAGGATTACAGCCGCTTTTCCTATTACGAAAAATGGCTCGCGGCGCTGGCGGATTTGCTTCACGCCCATGGGGTGGTGCGTTTGGAGGAATTGCAATCAGGGCAATCGA
>CAJXME010000043.1 GCA_913056245.1 uncultured Alphaproteobacteria bacterium
AGGCTGTCTTGATCAACGCCATTGGGGTAGTCGCGCTTTTTAAGCCCTTCCGCCAAGCGCGTGGCTGCCGCGACTCCAAGATCGGCCATGATCAAGGCGTCTTCGATATCCTCAAGATCGCTAGCGTCGAGTTTTGGTTTGCCAAAGATCGATAAACTGGCGGTGATTTTATTCGCGGATTTGCCCAGCCCATCTTTTAATTTTGAAAACCACGATTTCTTGGGGGGCTTTGCCGGCTCTTCCGATGCCGCCGGGTCTTCGTCAACCGGCGAAGGCGAAACCTCCACTGGCGTTTCGGGTTGCACTTCGGTTTCAGGTTCGGCTGGACTCTTGGCTTCTGGTTCTGGCGAAGGTTCGGGTTGCGGCTCTGCTTGAATCGCTGGTTGAATCGCGGGCGCGGCGAATTGCTCTTCCGACGGCGCAACCTCTTTTACCTCTTCAACCGCTTCTTCAACCGGCGGTTCAGGCTCTTTTGATGCCGCCGCATCTTCGGCTTCGATGGGTTGAGGTTTTGCTTTTTTCGGCGTCGTTTTTTTAGGGGGGGTTTTTTTGGCGGAGGATTTTTTAGCAGGTTTTGGTTTCGGCGTTTTTGGCTGGGGTGAGGCTTCTGGAGTCACCTCGACCTCAGCCGCGTCCGTTGGCGCATCGTCAAGGGGGGCCGAAGGCGGGTTGGCGGGATCAATCTGATCCTCAGCCGGTTTCTTTTTCTTCTTAAAAAAGTCAAACAGACCCATCAGCGCAACTCCACATCCAGCATATTATCAACAATGCCGCGAACACGCACGGGATAAATCTGCCCTGCCTGCGCGCCCTCGCTGATCAGCCGCGCTTTGGCAAATTGCGCCGTGTGACCAACGCCGCCGGTTTCCAAAAGCACCTCTTCGGTTTGCCCAAGACGGGTTTGCAAAAAAGCGTGTTCCGCGTCTTTTGCCGCTTGGCGAAGATCGGCGGCGCGGGATTTAATCACCGATGCCGAGTGTTGCGGCATTCGCGCGGCGGGCGTGCCTTCCCGCGGCGAATACGGGAAAACATGAAGCCATGTCAGCCCCGCTTCAGCGATCAGTTTCAAGCTGTTGTGATGCGCCGCGTCATCTTCCGTGGGAAAGCCTGCGATCAAATCGGCGCCAAAAACCGTCTCCGGCCGGACGTCGCGCACCCGCTCGACCAGCGCGAGGACATCGCCGCGCAAATGCCGCCGCTTCATGCGCTTTAAGATCAAATCATCGCCATGCTGAACCGACAAATGCAGATGCGGCATCAACCGTTGATCTTCCGCCAGCGCCATCAATAAATCCTCATCAATCGCGGCGGGGTCAATCGAACTCATCCGCAAGCGTTTGAGGCTTGGCGCTTGGCGCAAAAGCCGCCGCACCAATTGCCCCAATCGCGGGGTGCCATCAAGGTCACCGCCCCAAGACGCCACATCAACGCCTGTGAGGACAACTTCCGCCACGCCATGATCGGCAAGGGTTTCAACTTGCCGAATGATGACCTCCATCGGCACCGAGCGATTTTGCCCACGGCCATAAGGGATGATGCAGAAGGTGCAGCGGTGATCGCATCCTTGCTGAATTTGCAAAAACGCGCGGGTATGGCCATCGAACCCTTCAAGAAGATGCGGCGCGACGTCTTCCACCGCCATAATATCGCTCACCAAGGATGGCAATTGATCATCGTTATTGCCCGCCAGCCGCGCCCATGTCGCGACGTCGAGTTTATCGTGATTGCCGATCACCGCATCGACTTCGGGCATTCCTTGCCAAGCCGAGGGGTCGATTTGCGCGGCACAGCCCGTCACGACAATCCGTTTATCGGGGTCTTCGCGGCGGATTTTTCGGATCATTTGACGCGCTTGCTTTTCCGCTTCAGCCGTCACGGCGCAGGTGTTGATCACCACCGCGTCCTTTAGCGCCGCCGCTTCCAGATGCCGCGCCATGACTTCGCTTTCCCAGATGTTGAGCCGGCAACCAAAGGTTTTGATCGTGGCGGCGGGAGGAGTTTTGGCCATGGCTATGCCAGCCCTTGATCATCATCAAGATCGATGCGGCCATAAAATGAAATGGTGGAGGGGCCGGTCATAATCACATGACCATCCTCGCGCCAATCGATCGACAAGCGGCCGCCATCAAGCACCACTTCCACTTGCCGCCCGGTTAATCCCGCGCGCGCCGCCGCCACCGCCGAGGCGCAAGCCCCCGTGCCGCAAGCAATCGTGATGCCACTGCCGCGTTCCCAAACCCGCATCCTGATCACATCCTGATCAAGGCGTGAGATAAATTCGATATTCGCGCGTTCTGGAAAAAACTCGTGATGCTCTAAAATCGGGCCAATCGCCGCCAGATCAATCGCCTCCGCATCATCGACAATATGCACCGCGTGCGGGTTGCCCATATTGACGGTGATCGCCGGCGGCAGGTTGGGGCGGCCCAAATCAACCGCCATGGTATCCATCGCTTGAGCCAAGGGAATATCCGCCCAATCCAGTTTCGCGATGCCCATATCAATCGACACATCATCGCCGAGACGGCGGGCGTGGATCAACCCGCCTTTGGTGGAAATGGCCAGTTCATCTGCATCGGTTTCCGCCATCACCAAATCAGCAACACAGCGGCTGCCATTGCCGCAAGCCTTGGCTTCACTGCCATCGCTGTTCAAAATCAGCATGGTGATATCCGCCTCAGGCACATCCGCGGAAGCAATGATCAGAATTTGATCACAGCCAATGCCAAAATGCCGATCCGCCAGATGCCGCGCTTGATCTTGAGACAAAACAAGCCCTGCCGCGCTGCCGCCAGGGCGCGCGTCCAAAACGACAAAATCATTGCCGATGCCGTGCATTTTCACAAAATCAAGTTCCATGACGCCGATATACGCCGTTTTATCGCTTTTGGGAAGGGTTGAGCCGTTTGACGGTGATCACAAGATGGTCATCAGGAGGGCTGCATTTCCATCACCACCGGCGCGTGATCCGAGGGTTGCGGCCAGCCGCGCACTTCACGCAAGACGGTGGCGGCTTTGATTTGATCCCGCAAGGGTGTCGTGACCCAAATATGATCAAGGCGGCGGCCTTTATCGGCGGCATCCCAATCCCGGGCGCGATAAGACCACCAAGAATACAAAAGCCCTTCTGGAATCATCTGCCGCACCGCGTCTTGCCAACCGCCCGCCGCCATGACCGCGTTAAGCCCATCGGTTTCCACCGGCGTGTGGCTGATGATTTTGAGCAATTGTTTATGCGACCAGACGTCATCGTCACGCGGCGCGATATTGAGATCACCCACCAGCACCGCGCGTTGATCCGCCTGATCCCGCGACCATTCCTCCAATTCTTTGAGGAATTCGAGTTTATGGGCAAATTTATCATTGGTCGCAGGATCGGGAACATCGCCCCCCGCGGGAATATAAAAATTATGGATCGAAATGCCGTTTTCGAGTGTTGCCGCCAAATGCCGACAATCTTGCCGCCCCACCCAATTGAGATGACGGATATCATAAAGCGGTTGCCGCGCCAGTATCGCCATGCCGTTATAGCCTTTTTCGCCGCGGATCGCGCGATGGGCATAGCCAGCCTCGTCAAACGCGTCATGGGGGAAATGATCATCGGGGCATTTGGTTTCCTGCAAGCAAAGGATATCGGGTTGCTGCTGCGCCAGCAAATCCAAAACCAGCGGCAAGCGCAAGCGCACCGAATTAATATTCCAAGTGATGATTTTCATCGCGTTTCCTTTATGGGCAGAGGCAGAAGCATGAGCGGCGCAGCAGGCGAATCAGCCGCCGCTTAACGTTAGATATGGGCGCAAATCCGCAGCGCATCAAGCATGGCGCAATGAATATCGCGGCTCCCCACCACATCACCAATGCGGTAAAGGTGGTAGCCGTCCCCGTCATGTTGCGGTTGCGGCGCGCCCTCGGCCATGGCGTCCAAATCCACCACCCCATGATTGAGCGCGTCCTCTTTGAGCGCGTAAAAACTTTCATCATTGGGCAGGGTGCCCGCTTCCACGACAATGTGATCGTAAATCTCTTGGGTGGTGGCCGCCGTGTGCATATTGCGGAAGGTGACTTCGACTTGATTGCCCTTGCGATGGGCGGCCAAGACCTCATGATCGGGACGCATCACGACGCCGCGTTCATAAAACCGCTTCATAAAGGGCGACATTTCAAGCCGCATCGCCTCCATGCCGATATGCGCGTCTTGCGTGTTGAGCGTCACCGCCGCGCCTTTTTCCGACAAGTAATCCGCCGCCGCCATGGCGACATTCTTGCCCGTTTGATCATGGATCAACACTTTGCCTTCGGGCAGCGCCATCCCCGATAACACATCCCAAGTCGAAAGGATATTGGCATCGCCCTCAACCCAATCGGTATGCGGCAAGCCGCCCGTGGCGATAATCACCACATCAGGGTTTTCAGCGCGGATCATGGCGTCATCGGCATAATGCTGATAGCGGATATCAACCCCCAAATGCTCGCATTCCCGCGCCAGCCAATCAACGATGCTGTTCAAGTCTTTGCGCCAAGAAAGTTTGCCCGCCAATAAGACTTGCCCCCCTAATTTATCGGAGGCTTCAAACAGCACCACGTCATGGCCGCGAGACGCGGTGATGCGCGCGGCTTCAAGCCCCGCAGGACCGCCGCCAACCACGACAACTTTTTTGCCTGGCTTTTCGCTTGGGGCAATCACATGAGGCAATTGGCCTTCGCGCGCTGTCGCTGGGTTCTGGATGCAATACCCGTAATTCGAGCAATAGGTCGAGCCCACGCAAGTCCGGATGCGATCTTCTTCGCCGCGCTCCAATTTGGCGACAATATAAGGGTCAGCGATATGGCCACGGGTCATCCCCACCACATCAACCACGCCTTCAGCGATGGCAAATCGCGCCGTGGACAGATCATTGACGCGGGTGGCGTGAAGCACGGGCAGGCCAATCGCTTCTTTGAACCGCCCCGCTTGTTCAAGATAAGGCGAGAGCGGCGCCGCCATCCCCGGCATATAATTGGTCAGCCGCGGCAAACTATCGATCTTGCCCGATACAAGATTGAGAAAATCGATGACGCCATCATCTTTTAAGCGTTGAGCAATCGCCATGTTATCGGCTTCCGAAAGACCCGATTGATCATGGTCATGTTCGGTCATGGTCATGCGCACCCCTAGGGCAAAGCCATCACCGACTTCTTTGCGCATCGCTTCAAACACCATGCGGCTGAACCGCATACGGTTATCAAGCGAGCCGCCATATTGATCGGTGCGCTGGTTGGTGCTGGGCGACCAGAATTGATCCATCAAATGCCCAGAGGCGATCACCTCCAGCCCGTCTAAGCCGCCATCCCGACACCGCCGTGCGGCTTGGGCAAAATCCGCCACAATCCGAAAGATATCTTCTTCATCCATGGCGCGCGGAAAACCGCGATGCAGGGTTTCGCGATTGGCCGATGGCGCGACCATGGGCAACCATTCGCCCGCATTAGCGTTGGTGCGGCGCCCAAGATGGGTGATCTGCGTCATCAAGGCCGCGCCATGCTGGTGATAAAACCCTGAGAGTTTTTCAAAGAACGGGACAATCTTATCATTGATGATCAATTGATCAAAGACCGGCGCCGTATCCGCCGACACTGTGCCAGAACCGCCAACAAAAGACAGGCCAATGCCGCCTTTGGCTTTTTCCATTTGATAATACAACGTGGTATCCGTGGCGCGGCCATGATTGGCGTGGCTGAGGGCATGACCTGTGCTGAAAATACGGTTTTTAAGGGTCACGGGCCCCAATTGATAAGGCGTCAGCAACGGGTCTTTGGATTGGCAGGGATCGGTGGCAACCATCATCTTTTCCTAATAATTTAGAACAGTATGAGGCTAACTTGGCCATGTCTTCAAGACTAATATTGTCGACCAGATCAATTGCCGTTCTGATCGGGATAATTGGTCGGCACAAATAATGACGCTGGCAAATCAATTCCTTTGACGGGATTGGATAAAAACACGCTGGTGGTAATTCCATTGGCATCGGTGATCACCCAACGCCGCAATTCAAACGGTTTTTCATCAAATTCAAAAACGATCCGTCCCGCCGCTTCGCCGTCATCTTGTTCGATAATCACGCTGGTGATGCCATCTTGACTGCTGGTGGTGGTTTTCACCTCTGGGCGGCGCAGACGGACATTTTCGCTCAAAATCAAGCGCAAGGGGGTTTCAGAGACAGGATAACTGACCACTTCTTGGCGATCCGCGTCATCGACATGCAGCCAAGTCTTGGTGGTGATAAGCGTGATCGGCACAGGGTCATCGTAATCAAAGCGGCTGCGATAGGGGCGGCGCAATAAAAACGTGCCTTTAGCGCTGGAGCCATCGGAAGACACTTGCGTGAAAGACGCTTGAAAGGTGGTGAGCCGATTAAACCACGCCTCTGCTTTTTGAATCGTATCCGCCGAAGCCGGGCGCAACCCCAGCGCCTGCGCCAAGAGCACGATGGCGAAGATATAAAGAAGCGGGCCAAAAGCCGCTTTGATCAAACACCATCGCGATGGCCGCTGACATTCGCCACCAGTTTCGCTTGTCTTGAATTCTTGAGGCTTAAATTCTTGAGGTTTAATGGTGGTCATCGATCAACACCTCGCGCTTGCCCGCATGATTGGCGGGGCTAACCACCCCGTTCTTTTCCATCTCTTCGATGATCGTCGCCGCGCGGTTATAGCCAATGCGCAAATGCCGCTGAATAAAGGAAGTTGACGCTTTGCCTTCGCGCGCCACCAGCGCCACCGCCTGATCATAAAGGCTGGCATCACCACCCTCGAGGTCGGATGGCATTCCGCCCTCTTGCGCAGGATCGGTTTCGGTTTCCGTCGTGACGCTATCGTCATAAACCGGCTCACCCTGCTGACGCAAAAGATTGGCGACATCTTCGACTTCGCGATCGCTCACAAAGGGGCCATGGACACGCACCACGCGGCCGCCGCCTTCCATGTAAAGCATATCACCGCGCCCCAATAATTGTTCAGCGCCTTGCTCGCCTAGGATTGTGCGGCTGTCGATTTTGGACGTCACTTGGAAGGAAATTCGGGTGGGGAAATTCGCTTTAATCGTACCCGTGATCACATCAACTGAGGGGCGCTGGGTCGCCATCACCACATGAATCCCAGCGGCACGCGCCATCTGCGCCAAGCGTTGCACCGCCGCTTCGATATCCTTGCCCGCCACCAGCATCAAATCAGCGACTTCATCGATCACCACCACAATAAAGGGCAAGGGGCTGAGATCGAGATTTTCTTCTTCAAAGATCGGCTTGCCGCTTTCCGCATCGAAGCCGGTTTGCACCCGCCGGGTGAGGCTTTCGCCTTTGCGGCGCGCTTCCGCTAGGCGTTGGTTATAGCCTGCGATATTGCGCACCCCAAGTTTCGACATATTGCGGTAGCGGGTTTCCATTTCCCGCACGGTCCATTTCAAGGCGGTGACGGCTTTGCCCGGGTCAGTCACCACCGGCGTCAGCAAATGCGGGATGCCATCATAAACCGATAATTCCAGCATTTTCGGGTCAATCATGATCAAGCGGCAGGTTTCCGGCGTATGGGTATAAAGCAGCGACAGGATCATCCCATTGATACCAACAGATTTCCCAGACCCCGTGGTTCCCGCCACCAGCAAATGCGGCATCCGCGCCAAATCCGCCACCACGGGATGACCCGCGATATCCATGCCCAAAGCCATGGGCAAGGCCGCGGAATGATCCGCCCAATTGTCATGGTCAAAAATATCACGCAGCAACACCGTCTGGCGGTCGGCATTGGGCAATTCAATCCCGATCACATTTTGCCCTGGCACCACCGCCACCCGCACCGACAGCGCCGACATCGACCGCGCAATGTCATCGGCCAGACCAATGACGCGGCTGGCCTTTAGGCCCGGTGCAGGTTCCAATTCATACATGGTCACCACAGGGCCAGGGCGCACTGAAACAATTTCACCTTTGACGCCATAGTCATCCAGAACCGATTCCAACAGTCGGGCATTTTCCTCTAGCGCCTCATCCGACAAATGGTGGCGCTGAATGCTGTCGGGGTTTTGCAACAATCCCAAGGGCGGCAATTCAAATTCTGACCCTGAACCGCCGTCAAAGTTCA
>CAJXME010000044.1 GCA_913056245.1 uncultured Alphaproteobacteria bacterium
CGCGCTCGGGAAGATTCGAACTCCCGAACCCCAGATTCGTAGTCTGGTGCTCTATCCAGCTGAGCTACGAGCGCGTGGCATTGGTCTTAGAGAATTTTTAACCATATGGCAAGCCCCCATTGATGAGAAACTGATCTTTGTTTTTCACCGCCCCATGACCGCAACGCCGATGATGAGAGAGGTGACAAACCCGCTGGTTTTCGGTAAAGTCCCGCCATTCTATTTTGGCATCAACCGCGCGCGTGAAGGGACACTGTCATGTCATCATCCACCGAAAAATCATTTCCTGTGTCATGGGAAGAATTGCACCGCACCTCAAAAGCCTTGGCGTGGCGCTTGCTTGAACTCGGCCCCTTCAAAGGCATCATCGCGGTCACCAGAGGCGGCTTGGTGCCCGCGGCGATTGTCGCCCGTGAATTGGAAGTGCGGCTGATCGAAACCGCCTGCATCTCGTCTTATGAATATAAAGACCGTGGCGCGCTTAAAATTTTGAAAGACGCCCCTGAAGCTGGCGATGGCGAGGGCTGGTTGATCGTCGATGATTTGGTCGATACCGGCGAAACCGCCAAAGCGCTGCGCACCATGTTGCCAAAAGCGCATTTCGCAACGGCCTATGCCAAGCCCGCAGGTCGGCCGCTTGTAGATACGTTTGTCACGGAAGTCAGCCAAGACACTTGGATTTACTTTCCATGGGATATGGAACCGCAACCCTCAACACCGATTGTGACCCTCAAGCAATCGTAAGGGAAACACCCGTTAGCCTTCGATTTTGACCGGCACACAACAATTGGGATTTTCAATGTTGTCGTTGCTGAAGACCTTGATCTGATAACGATCGTCATCAATGCCCTTAACGCTTATTGGCGGCAGATGAAGGCGAAAAGTTGTGCCGCTGCTGTCGCTTTTTAAGAGTTGCAAATCACCGCCATGGATCAAGGCCGCCTCGCGAGCAATGCACAGCCCCAAGCCGGTGTTGCCCACGCTGCTGGTGGTGAAAGGGGTGAAGAGCCGGGCTTGAACCGATTGCGGCATGCCCGGGCCATTATCGGCACAATCGATGATGATGCTCTCTTCGACCTGATGGGCGGTGATCGTGAATTGATCCGCCCCTGCTTTTTTGGCGTTATGGCCAAGGTTATGAAGCAACCGATAAAAATAATCGCCATCAAGGTATAAGTCTTCTGGCCCCTCATAACTCATGTCGATGGACAAGTCCTCACCGCATTCTCTTAAAATCGGAGCGATCTCCAGCCATTCGGGCTTCAAGGCCTTTGGCGCCTTAATGTAATCGGTCATCTGGCGGCAAAGGGTTGACGCGCGATCAATTGATTTTTGAACAATCACCGCGGATTTTTGCTGTTTTGGGTCATCAGAATAGCTCAGTCGATCGGACACCAATAACGCGGAGGACAATACATTCCGCATATCGTGATTCACCTTGGCCACCACTTCGCCCATGGTCGCCAATTTATCCTGCTGTGCGATTTTTTGTTGCGTGCTGGCTCGAACGTCATTGAAGGTTTCTTTCGCTTGATCGATGACGGAATTGGTCGGCGCTGAATTTGCGCTAACGATCGCGGGATCAATACTATTGGCAAAATCCATCATGTCCCTTTTGATCGATTGAACCGGCCGAAGAACCAGTCGGTTGAATAAATACGTAAAGGGCAGGCTGATGCATAACGCGAGCAAAAGCGCAAAAATGAAATTATTGAGAATATGCGACCTCAACACCGAGGTAACCACATTCGACGGCAAGATCAGCAAGGCTTCAAACCCATCATGGGACGGCGTATGCGCGCCCAATTGGTCAAAATGCCCGGTATTGACGCGAAAGACTTGTGGAGCGGTTGAGGAGGTAAAGATTGCGGATAGCGCTAACGGCAATTTGCTGGAAAAATCATCACACCAATCAATTGGGGTTAATGACCGAGCCGCAGTGATCGTGGCGTCATCGCCATGCCAAATGATCTGACCGGAACGGCCAATGATGCCAAAACCACTTCCTTCGGGGAGATGCTTATCTGGAAAACTGAAGACAGAATTTTGCTTTTCTAACACTTTTGCTTCAGCCAGCGCGCCCAATTGATGCAATTGAGATTGGATCGCGGTTTCATAATATTGAGGCAACCACGGAATCAACAAAACCGATTCGAGCAAAACGATAAAACCAATGATGAAACAGACAAAGCATCGCGACAGGCGATCATTGGCTAGCGGCTTAAGGCGGGAAAACATCAATCTCAAGATACGAATACCCTCTTTATCCTCACAATCAAAATCCTCATACCTATTAATTTTTACTATATAATTATTAATATTTTGTTAATTTACGCCTGTTTTTTTGCTGTATTTTGAATAAAACGGTGAAATTAAGCCATTTTTGCAGAGGTCGAACCCTAAGCCTTACGTCAAACCCCACCATGCCGCTCTATTGGCCATGGCATAAGGATGCGATGAGGGATGGAATCATCGATGACTTAGGAGGATGATTAATAGGATGACTAGGCGGTTGACTAGGCGAGGCGCATTGCTTATAAGACCCATTCGCAGAGACATCTGCAGCAATTTTAATTTTCAGGAGACCCCGTCATGAAACGGACTTTCCAGCCCAGCAATCTGGTTCGCAAGCGTCGCCATGGTTTTCGTGCGCGTATGGCCACCGTTGGCGGTCGCCGTGTCCTTCAGGCGCGCCGTGCCAAAGGCCGCAAGCGTTTGAGCGCCTAGCCGCATCAACCCCTAACCGAATCAAACTTCGCCTTTGCGGAAAACCCTAATAAACTTCGAAAAGAGTAAAGATTTCGCAAAGGTTATTATTCGGGAGTTTTGGTGATGCCTTCTGCAACGTCTCAACTCCACCCCGCCCATCCCCTTACTGTTCTGACCAAACGTCATGATTTTCTTGCCGCAGCGAAATTCGGCAAGAAAGGGGTGGCGGCTTCAGTGATTCTGCAAGCCCACGCCCATGGCAAGCCCATCCCGCCACGTTATGGCATCACCGCCAGCAAAAAAATTGGCAACGCGGTAACGCGCAATCGTGCCAAACGGCGGTTGCGCCACCTTATCCAGCACGCCTTATCGCCTCGCGCTGAAGCAGGCATTGATTATGTCTTCATCGCCCGCCACAATACCGCCACCGTATCTTGGCCGCAATTGGTGGGTGATTTTGAAAAGGCTATGCGCCGCCTTACCGCCAGCACCGATCAGACGTCATCATGACTTCGCCTTTGCCGCCGTCACGTTCGCTTTTTCACCGCCTGATTATCGCGCTGATGATGCTGCCGATCCATGGATATCGCGTCTTCATTTCGCCATTGATTGGGGCGCAATGCCGGTTTGCGCCGACCTGTTCCGCCTATGCGCTCGAAGCGCTTCAAACCCACGGTGCGATTAAAGGTGGATATTTAACCATAAAACGACTAGGAAAATGTCATCCTTGGGGTGGATCAGGCGTTGATCCTGTGCCAAAAAGGAAGACCTCAAAAGGGAAATCTTAGATCGCGATCATGACGCGCGGTCATCGGGGATGTTTTTGAATGCTCAAAGGAGAGCGTCGCTATGAATGCTGATAACCGCAACCTTATCATGGCCATCGCCTTGTCGATGTTGATCCTGATTGTGTATCAAGTGTATTTTATTCCCGACGCCCCGCCGCCACAACAAGAGGGTTATGCCGGTCAAACTGTTGAAGGTCTGCCCGCCACCCCAAGTGCCAGCGAATTGCAGGCCAGTTTATCCACCGCGCCGCTTGCCGCCACCGCGCCGCGTATTGCCATTAAAGGCGATAAAATCGAAGGCAGCATCTCCTTGGCCAGCGGCCGCATCGATGACGTCAAATTGCTCGATTATGGCGAAACTTCTCTCGATGACGTTAATCGCGTGGCGCTGTTGCGTAAATCCGGCGGTGACGACAGTTATTTCGCGGAAATTGGCTTTCTCGATGGCAACAGCCAACCCTTGGTCAGCAAGTCAACCCTATGGCAAGCCGATGGTGACACTTTGACCCCGGACACGCCGATCACCCTTAGCCATGCCGCCGATGGCATGGTCTATCGCCTGACCTACACGATGGATGATGGCTATCTGATCACCATCAATGCCAGCGTTGAAAACAACAGCGGTGATGTCAAAGAGGTTCGGCATTTCGCGCGGATGCTGCGCAACAAACCTTCGGTCAGCGATTTCTTCATTTCTTATGAAGGGCCTTTGGGCGTGTTTGTCGAAGATGTCAAAGAACAGGTGAGCTACAAAACCATCCTTGATAAAGATTACCGCACCGAACGCTTCCAAAGCGAGGGCATCAAAGGCTGGATTGGCATCACCGATAAGTTCTGGCTGGCGGCGCTGATCCCCCATGAGCAACAAGATGTGCTTTTCAGTTTCAATCGGGTGCAGGCTAATAATCGCAATGGTCAACCCACGCAGGTCGATTTAATCACCGGCGGCGCGGCGATTGCCGATGGCACCAGCCTGTCGCGTGAATTCAGCATTTTTGCTGGGCCGAAAGATGTCGATGTCTTGAATTTTTACAATGACAGCCAAGGCATTGAACGCCTTGACCACGCCATTGATTGGGGCTGGTTCCCGTTCTTGACTAAGCCGTTCTTCCACGCCTTGAATTGGTTGAACGATAAGTTGGGCAATTTCGGTCTTGCGATTTTGGCCCTCACCATCGTGGTTAAATTGGCGTTCTTCCCCTTGGCCAATAAATCCTATAAATCCATGGCTAAGATGCGCGAATTATCGCCAAAGATTCAGGAATTGCGCGAACGCTTTGGCGACGATAAACAGCGTCAACAGCAAGAGATGATGAATCTCTACCGCACGGAAAAAGTAAACCCCGCCGCGGGTTGTCTGCCGGTGCTGTTGCAGATTCCGGTCTTCTTTGCCCTTTATAAAGTGCTGTTCATTGATCTCGCCATGCGCCACGCGCCGTTCTATGGCTGGATCACGGATTTGGGGCAATCTGACCCCACATCGATTTTGAACCTCTTTGGGCTGTTGCCGTATTCGACGGCGTTCTTCCCCGATTTTCTTAATCTCGGGTTATGGCCGCTCTTTATGGGCATCACCATGTTTGTGCAAATGTCCCTCAACCCGCCGCCACCAGACCCGGTGCAGGCGAAAGTGTTCAAATTTATGCCGCTGTTTTTCACCTTTTTGCTGGCCACTTTCCCAGCGGGATTGGTCATCTACTGGACGTGGAACAACATTCTGTCGATCATCCAGCAATGGTTCATCATGCAATCGGTGAAACGCGCGTCAAACGCAAAAGGCTAAGACCATGAGCGGACCCGAAACGGGGGATCACCTTTCGGAAGATGACGCGCTGAGGCTTGAACAAGGGCGCAAACTCTTTGCCGGTCAATGCGACTTTATCGCGGCGTCGACATCAATCGCGAACCTGCCCCCCATGGATGGGCCTGAGGTGGCTTTTGCGGGGCGCTCCAATGTCGGCAAGTCGTCTTTGGTCAATGCCCTGACCGGCCGCAAGACACTGGCGCGCACCTCACAAACCCCCGGCCGCACCAAGCAATTGATCTTTTTTGATCTCGCTCAACGGATGCGGTTGGTGGATTTGCCGGGCTATGGCTATGCCAAAGCGTCGAAATCAGACATCAAGACTTGGACCGGCCTGACGCTGGCGTTTTTGAAGGGCCGGCAGACCCTAATGCGCGTCATGCTGCTGATCGATAGCCGCCGAGGGGTGCTGGATGTCGACCGTGAGATCATGAAAATTTTTGATGATTCGGCTGTGTCTTGGGCCTTGGTCTTGACCAAAATGGACAAACTGAAAAAACAAGAACAAGACGCGGTGATCGCCGCCGCGGAAAAAGAAGCCGCCACCCATGTCGCCGCTTGGCCGGGCGTTTTTGCGACCTCATCGGAAAAAGGTCTTGGCATTGCGGAATTGCGCGCCCATATCACCAATTTATCACGCCCAAATCCCAACGCCATGGACGCGTGATCAGAATGATCATCACCATAACTTGCTTCACACGGCAAATTAAGGCAAAACCTAACCAATGGCTTTAGAATAAAGCACTGGCTTTACGAAGGAGTTCCCCATGGCGGAAACACCCATCACCCCCATTGCCCAACGCAGTGATTGGCTGGCCAAAGCCAATGTGCTGACCGAAGCGCTGCCTTATATGCGGCGTTATTCTGGGCATCGCATTCTGGTCAAATTTGGCGGCCATGCCATGGGGGAAGCCGAAACCATCCGCTCTTTTGCCGAAGACATGGCCCTGCTCAATCAAGTCGGCGCCTGCCCGGTGGTGGTGCATGGCGGCGGCCCTCAGATTGGGGAGATGCTCAAAAAACTGAACATTCAGTCGGAATTCGTCAATGGCCTGCGCGTCACCGATGCCGATACCGTCTCTGTGGTTGAAATGGTGCTTTGCGGCGCGATCAACAAATCGCTTGTCGGCGCGTTGCAAATCGCTGGCGGTCGCGCGGTCGGCTTATCGGGCAAGGACGGCAACCTGATCACCGCCCGCAAATTGGGGCAAGCCAAAGGCGATAGCAATATTGAGAGCAATGTTGATCTCGGTTTTGTTGGTGAGCCTGACGCCATTGACTCCAGCGTTGTTGACGCGTTGATTGAGGCTGGCATGACGCCGGTGATCGCGCCGGTTGCGCCTTCCGCCGATGGCGCAACTTATAACATTAATGCTGACACCGCCGCCGGTGCTATTGGCGCCGCCTTGGGCGCCACCCGCTTGTTGATGCTGACCGATGTGTCTGGTGTCCTCAACAAAGACGGCGAACATATTCAGAAACTGACGATCAGCCAAGCCCGCGCCCTCATCAAAGATGGCACGATTCATGGCGGCATGATTCCAAAAGTCGAAACCTGCATTGACGCGGTCGAAGGCGGGGTGGAAGGCGCGGTGATCCTTGATGGCCGCGAGCGTCACGCCGTGCTGGTGGAATTATTCACCGAACATGGCATCGGCACCATCATCACCAAAGACCCAGCCTAGAGGATAGAGCAGATGCTGCGCCGCACCCCATCTTTTGATGCGGATCATTTTAACGGTTGGATTTTCGACCTCGACAACACCATCTACCCTGCCGAATCCGGTCTTTTTGATCAGGTCTCAACGCGCATGACCGCCTTTATTCAAGATCAGTTTAATCTTGATCGCGAGGGCGCATTCACCTTGCAAAAAGGGTTGTTCCATCGCTATGGCACAACAGCGCGAGGGCTGATGGAAGAGCATCGCATGGACCCCCATGATTTTCTCACCTATGTCCATGATATTGATTTATCCAGCGTCACCCCTGACCGTGAATTGGATGACGCGCTGACACGCTTGCCGGGCAAAAAGGTCATTTTCACCAATGGCACCACCGCCCATGCCAGCCGAATTCTGAAAGCCTTTGGCATCGACCATCATTTCGAATATTGCTATGACATCATCGAAGCCCAACATCGCCCTAAACCTGATCCGGTGATTTATGATGAATTGCTGGAACGAGCGGGGCTTGATGCCAAACGCGCGGTGATGATCGAAGACATGGCGGTGAATTTGAAACCTGCGGCGGATCGCGGCATCACCACCATCTGGCTTGACCATCGGCTCGATTGGGGTAAACCTGAAATGGCCGCGCCTCATATTGATTACATTGCCCGTGATCTGAAAAGTTTTTTCAAATCATTGGCCAACCCATTGGACGAATAGAAGGATGAAACCATGACCATGACTGATCTTGAACAGACGATTGACGCCGCTTGGGATGACCGCGACAACGTTAATTTCAACACCACCGGCGCTGTCCGCGACGCGGTGATGGAAGCGCTCGACCTTTTGGATAGCGGCCAAGCGCGGGTGGCGGAACGTCAAGGCGTTGGCGATTGGAAGGTCAATCAATGGTTAAAGAAAGCCGTGTTGCTGTCCTTCCGCCTGCAAGACATGGTGACGATCCCCGGCGGCGGTGATTTCCCCGGCGTTGGGCAATCAGTCTGGTGGGATAAAGTGCCGTCTAAATTTTCCGGCTGGGATGAAGCGCGTTTCCGTGAGGCGGGCTTCCGCGCTGTGCCCGGCTGTGTGGTTCGCAAATCCGCTTATGTTGCCCCTGGCGTGGTGATTATGCCCGGC
>CAJXME010000045.1 GCA_913056245.1 uncultured Alphaproteobacteria bacterium
ATGGATCAAGCCGCTGCTGCACTGGATCACCCCGCCGATTGCCCGGCTTGGCAAGATCTCTTGTCGATCGATGGGGTTGGGGCGGTGATGGCGCAATCTTTGGTGATGGCCTTTGCACAGCCCACCGAACGGGCCAGCATCGCCCGGCTTGTGGCCCATTTGCACGTCACCGAGGCGCCACGCCCCCAGACCGATGGCAGCCCGGTGGCGGGGAAAACCGTGGTCTTTACCGGCACACTCACCCAGATGAGCCGCGCCGAAGCCAAAGCCCGTGCCGAAAGCCTTGGCGCGAAGGTCGCGGGGTCAGTATCGGCGAAAACCGATATGGTGGTGGTCGGCGCCGATGCGGGGAGCAAAGCGCGCAAGGCCGAAGAATTAGGCGTCACCATCTTAAGCGAAGATGAATGGCTGGCGATGATTGGCGGCTGAGCCTAATCGCTTACCCGCTGGTTAAAGGCGATGTGGCGTCTTCAAGCCAAGCCAACACCGCATCCTCACCTTTAATCTGGGGCGCGACCGTTTCATAAACCCGCTGATGATACGCGTTAATCCAATCGCGCTCCCTCTCCGTTAGCAGGGCGACATCAATCAAGCGCTTGTCCATTGGCACGAGCGTAACGGCTTCAAACCGCAAATACCCCTCACGTTGGTCTTCCACCGCCAAGATTAGGTTTTCGATGCGAATGCCGTATTGGCCTTCGATGTAATACCCCGGCTCGTTGGACAGCAGCATGCCCTTTTCCACTGGCCTGACCCCGCGCTTGGAGATATTGACGGGGCCTTCATGGACATTCAAACCGCAGCCTACACCATGCCCCGTGCCATGGGCAAAATCCATGCCTTCGGACCAAAGCGGCGCGCGGGTGATGGCATCGAGTTGAACGCCATTTGTGCCTTTCGGGAAAACCGCTTGATCAAGCGCGATATGCCCTTTCAAGACAATGGTAAAATGCCGCTTCATCGCCTCCGAAGGCGTCCCCACCGCGATGGTGCGGGTGATGTCTGTCGTCGCGTCGTGATATTGGCCGCCGCTATCAATCAAGCAAAGCGTATCAGCAAGTATCAGCGAATCCTTCCCCTCTTCGGCACGGTAATGAACAATCGCGCCATTAGGGCCACTGCCGCAAATCGTCGCGAAACTGGGGCTGATGAAGCCTTCCATTTGCTGGCGAAATTCCAGCATTTTTTCAGCGATATCAACTTCTCTGATCCCGCTTTCGGCATGGCCGTCAAGCCAAGCTAAAAAGCGAACCATCGCCGCCGCGTCGCGACGATGAGCGTTGCGGATCGCCTCTTGTTCCGCCGAAGTTTTGCGCGCCTTCATCAGCGTGATGGGGTTTTCAGCCGCCGTCGCGTCCGGCCCTAACACGCGCGCGATGGCAAAGGGGCAGGTCGCAGGATCATACGCTATTTCGCTGGTGGTGAGGGCGGTGAGATGATCCAAAATAGCGGTGCGCGGTTTGAAATCCAGTTGCGTGTTATCGCAATCGTCAAATTGCTTTTGATCCGCGAAAACCGTCAGCTTGCCTTGATTGTCCAGCATCGCAAAAGCAAGGATCACCGGCGTATGCGGCAAATCAGCACCGCGCAGATTGGCAAGCCAAGCCAATTGATCGGGTGCTGTGATCATCACATGACGGATGGCGGGTGATGTTTTGGCCAAAGCCTCTAAGACCGCTTTAATTTTTTCGCTGCGACTCACCCCCGCGTTAGCCTCTTGATAATCCCACGCTTTGAATTGAGGCGGCGGCGGTTGATCCGGCCAAATCAAATCGATCAGGTTATCGTCAATCGGTTTCAGCGATAAGTGCGTATTGGCAAATTTCGACTGGGTGTCTTTTTCTGCGCTTGCGGTCATCAACCATGGGTCAAAGCCAATCACGCCTTGACCAATTTCAGCCTTGATCCAATCAATCACATTGGCGTCGGGCTGGACAAAGCATTGCCATGAGGCGTTTGTTTCCGCCTTCATTTGCAAGGTATAACGGCCATCGCTAAAGAGCGCCGCTTGATCACGGGTCACCACGGCAAGACCCGCTGAGCCTGAAAATCCGCTGATGAACCGAAGGCGATCATCGGATGCGGGGACTTCTTCACCAGAAAAGGCATCACCACGTGGGATCAGATAAGCGTCGATATCATGATCCGCCATGCGTTGCCGCAACGCGCCCAGACGATCATCACCCATGGTTTTGCCCTTTCTTATGCTGTTGTTATTCCCGATTTAGTCATGACTAAAGTCACCCATCCATTATGGGTCATCTGATCTTTCAACGAAAGCCCCAGCGCTTGATGGGCGGCGATCACCTCATCACGGTGCTGCTCCATCAACCCGGATAAGATCAACAACCCATCCTCGCTTAACGCCGCAGCAGCGTCACCCGCCATCGCGATCAGAGGTTGCGGCAGAATATTGGCCAAAATCATATCATAAGGTGCGTGGTCTTGAACCAAAGCCGCATCATAGCCTTCCGATAGACCGCAGATCACTTGCCCATCGACAGCGTTATGGAGGCAATTTTCCGCGCTGGTTTCAACCGCTAAAATATCGTTATCCACCGCGATGATTCGGCTTTCAGGATAAAGTTTGGCCGCCGCCATGGCGAGGATGCCACTGCCGCATCCTATATCGGCAATGACCAGCTGATCCTTGGTGAGGTGATGCTTTTCAAGCATGGTTACGCATCCAAAGGTCGTGGCATGGGTGCCTGAACCAAAAGCCTGACCGGCGTTAATTTTAAGGCCAATTTTACCATCGGGGACAGGGTCGGTGATGTGACTGCCATAAATCCAAAAAGACGCGATATCCAAAGGCGGGAAAGATTTTCGGTTCTCGCTCAGCCAATCCTTGGCGGGGAGACGTTCGATCACCATGGCTGGCGCAGAATGCCCTGTAATGCTCGCAGCGGTGGCCAATGCCGCATTCACATGGGCGGCATCCGGTTCTGCGGTGGTGATGATCGCCACTTGCCAAGGCTGATCCAAATCATCTTGATGGATCGACATGGTTTCCGCATCGGTGGCCGCCGACACTATTTCGGCGAAAACCTCAGGGTCTTCCGTTAAAGTGAAGCCAATTTGCCAGAGTTCCATCAACCGCCCTTCCTGACCAATTCCACAAAACTGGCCACGACTTTTTTCATCCCAGCCTTATCAAAGGCGATGTTCAATTTATCGCCCTCAACCGAACGAATATTGCCATTGCCAAATTTCTGATGAAAAACGCGATCACCCGTATCAAAATCAGAAATTCCTGAAAGCCCTGATTGCCCTTCGGCGGGGGCGCGAGCCGGCTGATACCCCGATTGCTGACGTTCTTGCAAGCGCCGCCAGCCGGGGCCATAGCCGGAAGCCGCGGTCGGTTGCAGCAGCGCAAAATCAGTTGACGGCCGAGCGTTGGTGGCGTTGATCATGCCTTGTTCAAGGTCTTCTTCGATGTTGTCTTTCGGCAATTCAAGCAGAAAACGTGAAGGCACCGCACTTTGCCAAAGCCCATGAACCCGCCGCGACGACGCGTAGGATAAATACAGTTTCCGTTTCGCGCGGGTGATCCCCACATAAGCCAAACGGCGTTCTTCTTCGAGACCTGCGCTGCCCTTTTCATCGAGGGTGCGCTGTGATGGGAAAATGCCATCTTCCCACCCGGGTAGAAAGACGACATCAAACTCAAGGCCTTTCGCGGCGTGCAGCGTCATTAAGGTCACTTCGCCTTCATTGGCCTTGTTATCGCCATCCATCACCAAGGAGATATGTTCGAGAAACCCTTCGAGATTCTCAAAGCCTTCCATCGCGGAAACCAATTCTTTGAGGTTTTCAAGACGGCCTTCGGCTTCGGGGGTTTTTTGCGCCATCCACATCTCGGTATAGCCGCTTTCATCCAAGACTTTCATGGCAAGTTCAGTATGGCTGAGGGTTTCAGCATCGACCCGCCATTGAATGAACATATTGATCAATTCGGTCAGTTTCTTGCGCGCCGCGGCCTTCAATTCATCGGTGGTGATCAGCACTTCCGCCGCCGCCAACATCGGCAAATCCCGCGCCCGTGCCAATTGATGGATGGTCTGGATCGTGGCCGCGCCAATCCCACGCCGGGGGGTGTTGATGATTCGTTCCAGCGCCAGATCATCCGCCGGTTGCGCGATCACCCGCAGATAAGCGATGGCATCTCTTATCTCAAGGCGTTCATAGAATTTGGCGCCCACCACCCGATAGGGCAAGCCGATTTGGATAAACCGTTCTTCAAATTCACGGGTTTGATAACCCGCGCGCACCAGCACCGCGATATCGCTATAATCCGCCTCTTTATGGCGAACCATGCTTTCAATTTTATCGGCGGTATCACGGGCTTCACTGCCGCCATCCCAAAAGCCAGAGACGGTGAGTTTTTCGCCTTTTTCGATGCTGGTATAAAGGGTTTTGCCCAAGCGGCTTTCGTTGCGGGCAATCAGCGATGATGCGGCTTCGAGGATATGCCCCGTCGAGCGATAATTCTGCTCAAGGCGGATCACCGCCGCGTTGGGATAAACCTCTTCAAATTTCAGCATATTGGCAATTTCTGCCCCGCGCCAACCATAGATCGACTGGTCATCATCGCCAACGCAGCAAATATTCTGATGCTTTTGCGCCAACAGCCTGATCCATAAATATTGCGCTGTGTTGGTGTCTTGATATTCGTCGACCATCAGATGGGTGATGCGATCGTGATATTGCGCCAGCACATCAGGATGAGCGTTGAAAATCGTCAAGTTATGGAGCAGCAAATCACCAAAATCACAGGCGTTTAACGCTTTCAGCCGATCCTGATATTGATGGTAAAGATCAGCGCCTGAGCCTTCCGCCAATTCCGCTTGTTCGATGGGGCTAACGCGATCCGGCGACAAGCCTTTGTCTTTCCATCGGCTGATCGTGGCCAGCATCATGCGCGGCGGAAAGCGTTTTGGATCAAGCCCGCTGGCTTCCATCAATTGCTTGAGCAGGCGCAGCTGATCATCGGTATCGAGGATGGTGAAATTCGGCTTAAGCCCCACCAATTCGGCGTGGCGGCGGAGTATCTTGGCCGCCAAGGCGTGGAACGTACCAAACCAGACTTGCTCCACGGCAGGGCCGATCATGGCCGCGACGCGATCTTTCATCTCCCGCGCCGCTTTATTGGTGAAGGTCACCGCTAGAATATTCCAAGGCTTGGCCGTGCCGGTGGCGAGCAAATGCGCCAGCCGAGAGGTCAGCACTCGGGTTTTTCCTGTCCCTGCCCCGGATAACACCAGCAACGGGCCATTGAGATGCTGAACCGCGCTTAACTGCGCGTCATTCAGGCCAGAAAGCCAAGGAGCATCGGCATTAACCGAAGCCATTGGCGGGGAATCCATTGCGTGAGAAGCGGCATCATAATCCATGCTCAAGATGTAGCATGATGCCCCCATGAGGGGTAGTGCTTAACGCGAAAATATAGACCATGGGCTGAATTTTAAGCCTCGGGTCACGCCCCAAAAATAACAGATGCGGTTTGATATTGATTTTGCCCCTTGCTTTGCCTAGTTTTGAAGAACAAAGCATGAGGCTTATTGTGATCTTACGACTGTCTATTTTGACCATCACTTCGGCGTTATTGGTTTCAGGGTGTTCAAGCCTTCCCGCTGACCAGCGTTCGGATGCGCGTGACCCCTATGAAACCAGCAACCGTCAAATATTTGCCTTCAATATGGGGGTGGATGACGCGGTGATTGAACCGGCGGCAAAAGGTTACCGCAAATTGCCTGAAGGCGTGCAAACCGCGCTGACCAATCATGCGCAATGGACATCACACCCATCGACGGCGGTCAATTCCCTCTTGCAAGGTAAATTGGAAAACGCGGCGCTGGCGACGGTCGATTTTCTGATCAATGGCCTAACCCTTGGTTTGGCGGATTTAACCGACGATGCCGATGATCCCGAAAGAGAAGATTTTGGCCAAACCCTTGCGGCATGGTCTTTGCCCGAAGGGTCTTATGTGGTTATGCCTTTGCTCGGGCCCGGCACAACACGAAGCCATACCGGTTTTCTGGTCGATTCCATCACTAACCCCCTTGGCTATAGCGGGGTCGGCGGGGTGGATGTGATCCGCGTCACCTCAGCGCCCGTCAGTGTCGTGACCTTCCGCGGCAATCAATTTGATCAAATCAACGATATTAAATACAACGCAACCGATCCTTACGCCCGCACGCGATCACTCTATTTTCAGTACCGCGAAGGGCAAATCATCGACGGCGACCTGAATGTCTCCACCGCCACTGATGATGCTTTTGATAGTTTTCTAAATGAAGGAAATTAAGACGATGGTGTTGACGATATTTTCTTCATTCATAAAAACAATTTCAGGTAGCGTGAGCCTTCGACATCTTTTGCTCAAGATTGCCCTGATCGCTTTGCTGGTTTCCCCAGCTAACGCCAATGATCGCGTTGACGAAAGCGTGGCCTTGATCGATCGCCTCATCGGCCATATTCATATGGTGATCAGCAACGACCCTTCGGAAGAAGAGGTGCTGAAAGAAACCAATTATATTATCGACAATTACTTTGATTATGATCTGGTGGCGCGGTTTTCCGCCGGGCAAGCATGGCGCAGCGCCAGCGATGAGGAACGCGAGGCTTATAAAATCGCCTTCCGGCAAGTGATGCTGAATTTGGCCAAAACGCAATTCAAATCTTTGGCGACGCTTGAATATTTCCCTAAACAAGCGGTTCCTAAAGGCGATCGCTTGGTGGTGGCCAGCGGCATCATCCATGATAAAACCGGCGAATTTGCCGATGCGACAATTTCATGGCGCGTCAGCACAAAGGCGAATCAACCCGTCAAGATTATCGACATCGAAGTCGAAAACATCTCCATGCTCATCACCCGCCAGCAAGAACATACCGCCATCATTCAACAAAATGGCGGATCGTTTCAAGCGCTGATCGATGCGCTGATTGCGCAAGCCGAAGATATTGGCAAATCGCCGAGCGCCAATTAACAGCTGATGGATTAACGGCTGATCGGCTTATATTTGATGCGTGTCGGTTGATCCGCGGCCGCGCCAAGACGCCGACGCCGATCTTCTTCATAAGCCTGCCAGTTGCCTTCAAACCATTCGACATGGCTATCGCCTTCAAAGGCGAGGATATGCGTAGCAATGCGATCTAAGAACCAGCGATCGTGGGTGATGACCACCGCACAGCCGCCGAATTCCAGCAAGGCTTCTTCGAGCGCCCGCAAGGTATCAACATCAAGATCATTGGTCGGCTCATCGAGGAGCAAGAGGTTGCAGCCTGATTTCAGCATCCGCGCGAGGTGAACACGGTTACGCTCACCGCCAGACAATTGCCCCACTTTCTTTTGTTGATCGCTGCCTTTGAAATTAAATTGGCCCACATAAGCGCGCGATGGCACCATGCGCTTACCCAATTCAATCTCGTCATGACCGCCGGAAATGACTTCCCAAACATTCTTGGAATTATCAAGCGCATCGCGCGACTGATCAACATAGGCCATCTGAACCGTCTCACCGACACGGAGCGTGCCATCATCAGGCGTATCTTGACCCGTCAGCATTCGGAAAAGCGTGGTTTTCCCCGCGCCGTTCGGCCCCACAACGCCAACGATCCCACCAGGGGGCAGGCGAAAATCAAGCCCATCGATGAGTTGCTTGCCTTCAAAACCTTTCTTCAGCCCTTCCGCCTCAATCACCACATTGCCCAAGCGTGGGCCAGGGGGGATGCGAATCCGCGCGGTTTCGCTATGCGCTTCATGCTGTTGGTTGAGCAAATCTTCATAAGCAGAAAGACGCGCTTTGGATTTCGCCTGACGTGCTTTTGGTGCCGATCGCACCCATTCCAATTCTTTGGCCAGAACGCGAATCCGCGCTTCTTCCGCTCGCCCTTCTTGTTCAAGGCGTTTTTGTTTTTGCTCAAGCCAGCCTGAATAATTGCCCTGATAAGGGATGCCATGGCCACGGTCGAGTTCCAGAATCCACCCCGCCACTTCATCGAGGAAATAACGGTCGTGGGTGATCGTTACCACCGTCCCGGGGAAGTCATGCAAAAACCGCTGAAGCCATGCGACG
>CAJXME010000046.1 GCA_913056245.1 uncultured Alphaproteobacteria bacterium
CGCCAATGATGCAGATATCTGTGCTGATTTTGTTCATGGGCGTGCCCCTTTTCGGTTCTTCATTATCCGGCGATAGGCAATGGGCAACAATGCTAGCGCCCCGAGTGCCGCCAGCGGTAACAGGATTGGCGCTGTCGTCAGGACAGCAAGATCGGGCGTTGTGCCGCTTGCCAGAATATGATCAAAGCCACGGCCAACTGATATGAACACGGCGGTTCCGGGTGCGATGCCAATACATGTTGCCAGCAGAAACGGCACCAGCTGCATTCTGCTGAAGGCCGGAACGATATTCACCACCCAGAATGGTGCCGCCGGTATCAAACGCAGGGCAAGCAGGTAGGAGAAGGCATTTTCGCTGAACCCCACTTCAAGCCTTGCCAGAAATGGACCAGCCTTTGTCCGCAGAACATCGGCAAAGATCGATTTTGCGGCAATAAAGACAACACTGGCACCTGCCGTGGCCCCGATGATCACCAGAATGACCGCCGGCCAGCCGAGAATGGCCCCACCAGCCAGCGTCATTGGAAGCGCCACCGGCAATGAAAAAGCAACTACAACGCCATAGGCAAGGGTGAAGATGATATAGCTGCGCCACAGATGTTCATTGGCGTAACCCTGCAACGCGCCGTAATGGTCCGCCACCGCCTGCCAGGTGACAAATTCATGGGCGCCCGAGAGGAAGAATACAGCCAATCCAAGGACCAGCACACTGGGCAGAATATATCGCCTGCCCTGCGATGGTTTTACCGCATCCGTTTGTTTGGGATCTGTCGAATTATTCATACCAGCCCGCCACATTGATTTTCGGATCATCCGTGGTACCGAATAATGGCAAAGGTCTTTACCAGGAAGCCTGTTTACCCCATGTTACATCAGGCGGTAAATCGCCACAATATGTCCATATTGTGATGCTAGCCGTTCACGAGACAATTCGAAGGTACCTTTTCTGGCAAATCACTTGTCATCGGGGGAAATATGACAAAGCCGTCGCAACCGGAAGATGAGGCGAAGCATCGAAGCAAAAATGATGATCGGCTTGCCAAGGCGCTGCGGGAAAATCTGTTCAGGCGCAAGGCGCAGGCGCGGGCGCGGGCCGCAGATGACAATGCGCCAAAGACGCGTCATACGGACGGGCAGGACGGTACAGAACAAACCGCCCCGGGAGCAAAAAGCAATGGATAGATTGCGTATTGAGGGCGGCCTACCGCTTCATGGTGAGATCATCGTCAGCGGGGCAAAAAATGCGGCGCTTACATTGCTGCCTGCGGGCCTCATGTCTGACGATGGGCTGGTTCTGGAAAATGTTCCAAGATTGGCTGATACGCTGTCGATGGAGGGTTTGTTGCGGCATCATGGTCTTGCCGTTGAGCGGGATGGCGATGTTGTGACAATGTCGGGCACGGCAAATCTGTTGGATGCGCCCTATGATCTTGTCCGAAAGATGCGGGCGTCCATTCTGGTCTTGGGCCCTTTGCTGGCCCGTTATGGCGAGGCGCGTGTGTCATTACCCGGAGGATGTGCCATCGGCACACGCCCGGTTGATTTGCATATTCGTGTGATGCAGGCGCTTGGTGCCATTGTTGAGCTTGCCGATGGCTATATTCAGGCACGCGCCCCGCAGGGGTTGACCGGTGGTCGGGTGGTGTTCCCGATGGTGTCTGTCGGCGCGACCGAGAATGCGCTCATGGCGGCGGCGCTGGCGAAGGGGCAGACGGAAATTGTGAATGCCGCGCGCGAGCCTGAAATTTCCAATTTGGCCGAATGTTTGAATGCGATGGGGGCAAAAATCACCGGCCATGGCACCGACACAATAATCATAGAGGGTGTGACGAACCTGAAAACCGCACGGCATGCGGTCATTGCCGATAGGATTGAGGCTGGCACCTATGCGATTGCGGCTGGCATTACGAATGGCAGGCTGACGTTGAAACGGGCCAACGCACGCCATTTGGACGCGCTGATCAATGTCTTGCGCGAGACCGGAATGGATGTTGTTGAGGGTGATGACGGCCTGACCTTCAGCGCCGCCGAAAGGGTTTCTGCCGCCGACATTATTACCGATCCATTCCCCGGATTTCCCACTGATTTACAGGCCCAGTTCATGGCGATGATGAGTGTGGCCGATGGTTCGTCAAGAATTTCCGAGACGATTTTTGAGAACCGGTTCATGCATGTTCCCGAACTCGTTCGCATGGGTGCAGATATCAAGGTCGATGGCGGCACAGCATTGGTTCGCGGGCGTAAAAACCTGACCCCGGCGCCGGTGATGGCAACCGATCTCCGGGCGTCGGTTTCATTGGTGCTTGCGGCGCTTGCAACCGAGGGAACAAGCGAGGTAAGCCGGATCTATCATTTGGATCGCGGTTACAGTGACCTTGAAAAGAAACTCGGCCAATGTGGTGCCAGAATTGAACGTCTCAGCGATGGCGGCGATAATGAAGATGAATAAGACCCCAGATCAGATGCAGGATTTGCCCCAATCAAACGCGGATGAAACGGTGCCCCCCCTGCGCCTTCTTGCCAAAGACAATGCCGATATAGAAGTGGTGTCGGCCTTGCTGCAGGACGCCATCATCCCGGGTGCGGATATGTTGTATGATCATGGGACCAGATGCTTCATATTCATCGCCAATCGATTTTGCTGGGAGCGTCCGCCACTCGCCGGTGTTACGGCTGAGGACGGACATCCGGTTCACGAGAGAAGCCTTTGCGGTGTGCGCATTGAGGGTGTGCATAGAGTATTGCAAAACGGCATGCCGGCACGCCGTGAAATGGCGCTCTTCAACCTTCTGGCGATTACCAGCAAAACCAGTGAAGATGATCGTGTCGAGATCAATTTGACCTTTTCCGGCGGGGCAGCATTACGTTTGATTGGCGATGATATTGATGTGGTCGTTCAGGATGTCGAGGCAAGCCATCCAACAATGCAGCAACCGCAACACGCTTTGGATTAGCCGCCGACCAGAGCTTCCGGAAATGGCAGCTCAGATTTTGGCCGACAGGGTGCGGCTGACGATAGGCTGGAAAATTGCTACAATTCCTGTTAGGTAACGCGCCACACGCGTGAAGACGGTTGGTGTGAAAACGACAGCTTGCTGGCAAGCATATGTTTGAAAGCCGTTGCGTGTCGCGATGCGTCATGGTCAGGCGCCGCATATCAAAAGAAGGCGAGACAAAGCAAGATGGCGATCAGACTGGATTATTCGGCGGCCGATTTTGAAGATCGCTTTGCCGCGCTATTGGCAGGCAAGCGTGAGTCCAGCCTCGATGTTCAGGCGGCGGTGGCGGAGATCATTGCTGATGTGCAACGCCGTGGTGATGCTGCGCTGTTGGAATTAACCGCCAAATTTGACCGTCTGTCGCGGTCAGATGTTGCCGATCTGGCAATTGGCCGTGACCAGATGCAGGCGGCGCTTGAGGCGCTCGAGCCTGCCTTGCGGGATGCGCTGGAGCTTGCGGCAAAGCGGATCAGGGCCTTTCATGAGAAACAATTGCCATCCGGTTTCGATTATCGTGATGAGGTTGGTGTGGCGATGGGCATGCGCTATACGCCGGTCGATGCCGCCGGGCTTTATGTGCCGGGGGGCAAGGCGGCTTACCCGTCGTCGGTCTTGATGAACGCGCTTCCCGCCGCGGTGGCAGGGGTTGCGCGGCGGGTGATGGTGGTGCCGACCCCTGATGGGGTGATCAATGATCTGGTCTTGGCGGCGGGGCATGTCGCGGGGATCAGCGAGGTTTGGCGTATCGGCGGCGCGCAGGCGATCGCGGCCTTGGCCTATGGCACCCAAAGCATCGCCGCGGTCGATAAGATTGTTGGCCCAGGCAACGCCTATGTCGCTGCCGCGAAGCGTCAGGTTTTTGGCAAAGTGGGGATTGATTCCATCGCCGGTCCATCAGAAATTTTGGTGATGGCCGATGCAGGGAATTCCGCCGATTGGGTGGCGATGGATTTGCTCAGCCAAGCGGAGCATGATGAATCGGCTCAAGCGATTTTGATCACCGATGATGCGTCGTTTGCTGATGCGGTTGCCGATGCGGTGGACGCGATCTTGCCGACCTTGCCGCGCGTCGAGGTGGCAGGGGCGTCATGGCGCGACCATGGCGCGATTATCACCGTCTCCGATTGGGATCAAGGGGCTGATCTGGCGAACCAGATTGCCGCCGAACATTTGGAAATCATGACCGATGATCCGTCGGCCTTAGCCGCTCATATCAGGCACGCGGGGGCGATCTTCCTTGGGCGCTGGACGCCGGAAGCGATTGGCGATTATGTCGCGGGGCCTAACCATGTCTTGCCAACGGCGCGCACCTCGCGGTTTTCTTCTGGCCTTGGGGTGTTGGACTTCATGAAACGCACCACCATGGTGGATTGCGATGCCGATGCGCTGGCGGCGATTGGTTCCGCGGCGGTGACTCTGGCCAAGGCCGAAGGGCTGGATGCTCATGGCTTGTCTATTTCACGACGGTTAAACAGGTGATGCGATGACGCCTTCAGATGGTCAATCCTCATCATCGGAAGACCGGCGGATTGTGCGCATTCAACTGGATCAGCCCGATGCGCCGCGATTAACGCCGGAAGCCGAGCATGAACGATCCATCGCGATCTACGACCTGATTGAAGACAATAGTTTTTCCTTGCCGGAACAAGACGGGCCGTATCATTTGGTGTTGCGATCTGACGCCCGTCATATTCATTTTGATATTCGGACGGTTGAAGATATGCCCTTGGCGGGGTTTTTTCTCGCCATGGGGCCGCTCCGCCGGATTATCCGCGATTATAAATTGGTTTGCGACAGTTACTACGAAGCGATCCGCACCAAAACACCGTCTCAGATTCAAGCGATTGATATGGGGCGGCGGGCGTTGCATAACGAAGGCTCTAGCCTTTTGCAAGAACGTCTGGATGGCAAGGTGGAGATGGATAACAACACGTCACGCCGCCTGTTTAGCCTTATTTGTGTCTTGAAAATGCGAGGGTGATGATGCCGAAGAAACCCCTGCCCAGCACTGTTTTATTTGCCTGTACCCACAACATGATCCGCTCCCCTATGGCGGAAGCCTTGATGAAATCGATGTTTCCCGGGCAAATCTTCGCGGATAGTTGTGGTTTAAGCGCTGGCGTCGCCGATGGCTTTGTCATCACGGTGATGGATGAAATTGGCATTGATCTGTCCAATCACGAGCCTAAAAGTTTCGATGATCTGGAAGATGAATTTTTTGATTTGATCATCTGCTTTTCCGATGTGTCTTACGCCATGGCGCTCGATATGGCGCAATCAAAATCCACGGAAGTTGAGTTTTGGCCGGTTTATGACGCCGCTTTGGCGAGCGATAATCGCGAAGAACGGCTGACGGCGTATCGGCTGGTGCGTGATGCCATTGCTGAAAAACTGAAAGATTATTTCGGCTCCCCTGAAGGCGAAAACAAATAAAACGCTTGACCGCAAGGGATCAGTCGGTCACAAAACGAATACTTATCAACTGTAAAGCAGGACATTCGCATGGCCAAAGAAGATCTTATTGAGTTTTCCGGGACAGTTTCCGAATTGCTGCCGAATGCAATGTTTCGCGTAAAACTCGATAACGACCATGAAGTTTTGGCTCACACGAGTGGCAAAATGCGCAAAAACAGAATTCGGGTGCTTGCTGGTGACCGCGTCAATGTCGAAATGACGCCCTATGACTTGACCAAGGGTCGGATCACCTTCCGTTTCAAATAATTGCACCGCGTCACGGTTGTTCCATCAAGGGTCAAGCGATGGGGCCGCCGTCTTGTGATCGGGGTGAGAGATGCCCAATAACACATCATCGCTGGTTTTGGCTTCCGCTTCGCCGCGCCGCTTGGAATTATTGGCGCAGATCAACATCACCCCTGATGCGGTGATGCCCGCCGATATCGATGAAACGCCTCTTTTCAATGAACGCCCCCGCGATTATGCCAAACGCATGGCGCGGGAAAAATTAGACGCTATTTGCCCCAACGTGGAAGACTCTTTTTGCTTGGCTTCCGATACGGTGGTGGCTTGCGGCCGGCGTATTCTGGGCAAACCGCAGGATGAAGATGAAGCGCGGGCTTTCCTCAATCTCTTATCTGGACGGCGGCATCAGGTGATGACGGCGATCGCGATCGCCGCGCCCCGTATTGGTCAAGCGAGTCCGAAAACCGTCGAGCGGCTGAGCGTGAGCATTGTTAAATTCAACCGTCTGGATCGCCGCCAAATCGAGGATTATATCGCCTCTAATGAATGGCAGGGCAAGGCTGGCGGCTATGGCATCCAAGGGCTGGCGGCGCAACATATCGCCTGGATGCAAGGCTCTTATTCGGCGATTGTCGGCTTGCCGCTCTTTGATGTGGCGCAAGGGTTGCGCGGGTTAGGCTTTGATGGCCAGTGATGATCTGATCCTGATTGATGATTTGCCGTTTTATCGGCGCGTGGCGTTGATCCGGGATGGCGCTTTGGATCAATTATGGATCGATGACGCGGCCGCTTCTTTGCCGCAGCCGGGGGCGGTTTTAGCCGCACGTGTGGTGCAGGTCTTCCCTCAGCATGATCGCGTAAACCTTGATCTGGGCGCGGCTTATCCCAACGCCTCGGCTCGTTTGCGCCCCCCTTCAACGGCTGCAATAAAGCCCGGGCAAATGCTGGCCGTGACAGTGGCGGCTCTGCCGCGCGAGGGCAAACCGTTGCAGGTTAAAATCAAGGGCGATATGGCGGCGGCTGATTTGCCGTCATCGCCGGGGATGATTGCGCCGGCGCCCGATGCGCTCACCTTGGCGAAATTGGCGGCGTCGCCTGAAGCCGCGATGAATCACGATGCCACGGGCGATTTATGGGCGCGATATGAGATTGACGCCGCGATCGATGCCGCGTGCCAATCGATCATGCCCTTGCCTGAAGGAGGGGTGATGCAGATCAATACCCCACCGGGCGCCGCGGTGATTGATGGCGATAGCGGGGACAGCCGCCTTGCGCCTTATGAGTTGGCGATGGTCATGGTGCCTCATGCGATGCGGCAATTGCGCTTGCGGCGGATTGGCGGGCCGATTGTGATCGATTTTCCGCGCATCACGCCTGATGAGCAAAAACATATCCATAACGCGATGAAAGCCGAAGCCAAACGTGATCCGTTAAAGCCCGCCTTGCATGGCTTTACGCGCGGGGGGCTTTACACCATGGCAAGGCCTTGGCGGGGGCAGATGCTTGCCGAAGATCAAGGCGATAAAGGCGCGGAGATAGGCCGCGCGGCGTTGCGGGCGATCCGCCACCATCATGCCACTCGTCGCCCCGGGGGGTTGACGCTTCGGCTTCATCCCGAAGGTTACGCTTGGCTTCATCATGATGGGCAAGCCGCTTGGGATATCCTGCGCGCCGGTCTTGCTTTTTTGGTTGAATTCCGTTCAGATGATGGCGTGGCTGATGTCCTGATTGACGAGAACGGTCACCGGTAACGAAAAAGCGCCAACCGCTTAAGGAAACTCGCATGGCTGTTCAATGCCCCACTTGTTCAAAACCTGCGGAAAAACCCCATAGCCCGTTTTGCTCAAGGCGTTGCGCGCAAGCTGATCTGGGGCGGTGGTTTTCAGGGCAATATGGCGTGCCATCGGCCGAAGACCCCGATAGCGCAGATCTCGAAGCCCTCGAAGAGGCCATCGCCGAGGCTTTGGAAAACGGCACGGTGATCAAAGGCTCGTTTGGCCGTCAATAAACGGAAAGGCTTATCGCAAGAAGGCCGTTGGGTGGACATTGATCGCCCGTCGCCCTTAAGGCTGGATATTTCTTTTATTTTGTTGATCAGACATCTGGACAGCGGCGTCAGGATGGGCTAAATCATTAACACTTCACGCGCAGTCTTGCGCTGATGCCCGGGTAGCTCAGTTGGTAGAGCAGCGGACTGAAAATCCGCGTGTCGGTGGTTCGAGTCCGCCCCCGGGCACCACTT
>CAJXME010000047.1 GCA_913056245.1 uncultured Alphaproteobacteria bacterium
GGCGCCTGCCTCACCCGGTGGTGTTTTTTGGCAAAGCGATTGCCGCCATGACCGCTTGGGGGAATCGGCCGAAGTTCAGCGGCTATGGACGGCGCTGGCGAGGCATCATTGGCATCGTGATCTTGGTGATGCTCGCTTGGGGGCTTGGCGGGGGAGTGGTGATCGCGGTCAGCACGTTAAACCCTGTTACCGATGGGTATGCGTCCATGATCCTTGAGGTCATCATGGTCACCGTGTTATTGGCGGGGCGCAGTCTTGACGATCACGTCCGCCGCGTCGGCAAAGCGCTTGCCGCTCGCGATATTGAAGCCGCGCGTTACCATGTCTCAATGATTGTGGGGCGTAATCCTGAAGCCTTAGATGAAGCGGCGATGGCACGGGCGGCGATTGAAACCACGGCGGAAAACCTATCCGATGGGGTGGTGGCTCCGGCGTTCTTCTATTTGGTTTTCGGCCTTCCCGGGATCATCGCCTATAAAATGATCAACACCGCCGATAGCATGATCGGTTATCGCTCGAAGCGGTATTATGCTTTCGGGACGGGCGCGGCGCGTTTGGATGATCTGGCCAATATCATCCCCGCGCGATTGACCGCTTTATTGATCGCGCTGGCCGCCCCGGGGCGGATGCTGCCGGCCTTTGGCGCGATGATCAGCGACGCATCCAAACATCGTTCGCCCAATGCCGGATGGCCTGAAGCCGCCATGGCCGCCGTGCTGGGCTTATCCTTGGCCGGCCCCCGTCAATACGGCCAACGGATGAGCAAAGACCCCGCGCTTTACCCCCAAGGCCGCCGCGACGCCACGGCTCATGACATCCGCGCCGCCTTATTGGTCATGTGGCGAGCGATTGCGCTTTTTGCTGTGTTTTTATTGGCGGCTGGATTGGCTTAAGACAGACCCGCGATCCGCGCGATGGCCTCAAGATCAAGATGGCGTTCGAGGTGATCCGCCAAGTCATTAAGCCCGTCTTCGATCACCTGATCAAAGATAAGCGTCGACGCCTTGCCTGTTTCAGCCTCAAGCCACGCCGATCGAAACCCATCTTTTGAAAACAGCCCATGCATATAACAGCCCATGACCTGACCATTGGCGCTGATCGCCCCATCAATACGGCCATCGGGAAAGGCGATCAAGGGGCGGGCGCAATCGCCGCCTTCGGTTTGGCCGAGGTGAATTTCATAGCCGCTGACCTCAGCGCCTGTTGATCGCTCAACGCCATCGGCAAAGGTGACGGTTTTCTTCGGGGCTAAGATCGTTTCAACATCGATCAAGCCTAACCCCGGCACTGACCCGTCTTGGCCTTCCAATCCTTGGGGGTCGTGGATCATCCGCCCCAGCATCTGATAGCCACCGCAAAGCCCCATGACTTTTGCCCCTTGGCGGAGCAAGGCTTTGAGATCAATATCCCAGCCTTGCTCGCGGAAATAAGCCAGATCAGCGATGGTGGATTTCGACCCCGGCAGTAAGACCAAATCCGCATCCAAGGGCAAGGGCGATCCCGCTTCGACCAAAGTAACCCTGATCGCGGCATCCGCCACCAGCGGGTCGAGATCATCAAAATTAGCGATCCGCCGCAAGACCGGCACCGCCACATGATAAGGTTTTTCCCCCGATGCGTTGGCCGTTTTGGCATCGGCTTTTGAGGATAGGTCCAGAATATCTTCGGCGGGCAACAAGCGCGCTTGCGCAAACCATGGCACGATCCCAAGCCCTTGCCATCCCGTGGCGTCTTCGATGATCGTCATGCCGTCTTCAAAAAGACTGGTATCGCCGCGAAACTTATTAATCAGAAAACCTTTGATGCGCGCGGTCTCTTGCGCTTCAAGAACCGTTGCCGTCCCCACGAGCGATGCGATTACCCCGCCGCGATCAATATCGCCGACCAGCAGCACGGGCAGGTCCGCCGCTTCGGCAAAACCCATATTGGCGATATCGCCTGCCCTTAAATTGACTTCCGCAGGGCTGCCCGCGCCTTCGACAATCACCAGATCAGATGAAGCGGAAAGGCGGTTGAAACTATCGAGAACTTTCGGCAAAAGCTGGGCTTTGTGTTGGCCATATTCCCGTGCTTTCATGCTGCCAAAGCGTTCGCCTTGGACGATGATTTGCGCGCCGGTATCGGTTTCAGGTTTCAGCAAAACCGGGTTCATATGCACGGTTGGCTCAGCATAACACGCCCGCGCTTGCAAGGCTTGGGCGCGGCCAATCTCCCCGCCTTCGATGGTCACGGCGGCGTTGTTCGACATATTTTGCGGCTTAAACGGGCGCACCTTAAGCCCCTGCCGACTAAAGGCTCGGCAGAGACCGGCCACCAGCAGTGATTTGCCCACATTCGAGCCAGCGCCCTGAATCATCACGGCGCGTGCAGGCATCAGTATTCGACTCCGATTTGCGCTTTGATGCCGGAACGGAACGGGTGTTTCAGCAGCGTCATTTCAGTTGCCAAATCCGCGATCTCGATCAGCGCATCGCTGGCGTTGCGCCCGGTCAGCACCACATGGGTCATGACGGGTTTTTCATCAGTCAAAAACGCGATCACCTCCGCCTCATCGATAAAGCCATAGCGCAGGGCAATATTAATTTCATCGAGCAACACCATATGGTTGCGCTCATCGCGGATCAATTCCTTGGCCTTTTCCCATGCCGCCTTGGCGGCGGCGATGTCGCGTTCTTTATCTTGGGTCTCCCAAGTAAAGCCTTCGCCCATGGTGTGAAACTGGCAAAGATCGCTGAACCGGCTGGTGATCAAATCCCGCTCACCGGTACTCAAGCCGCCTTTGATAAACTGCACCACCGCCGTCGGCAAGCCATGGGCGATGTTGCGAAAGATCATGCCAAAAGCCGCGCTGGATTTGCCCTTGCCCTTGCCGGTATGAACAATGATCAGCCCCTTTTGTTCGGTTTTCGTTGCCATGATTTTATCGCGAGCTTGTTTTTTCTTCGCCATCTTGGCGTTGTGACGGGCGATGTCTTCGGGCGTGTCCTTGGGATCGGTCATCATCTCTCCTCACCTTTGTGATGCTGGTCGTGGGTTGATCGGGTCAGGTTGTATTCTGGCCGTTTTTGATCAATTGCGCCAGCCTTTCTGCCGTGCTGTTGCGGCGTGGCATCCATAAATCGCGATCCATCGCCTCTTCAAACCGCGCCAACATATCCGCCAAAGCATGGGGGTTGGCGTCTTCGAGAAACTCACGCACCGCCTCATCTTCAATCCACGCCTCGAAGAGTTGATCAAAAGCATGATGCGGGACTTGCCGGGTGGTGGCGGCAAAGGCGAAGAGATAATCGAGCGTCGCCGCCATTTCAAAAGCCCCTTTATAGCCATGACGCATGACGCCTTTGATCCATTTCGGGTTGCTTGCCCGGCCGCGCACAACACGGGTGATCTCTTCTTTCAAGGATCGAATGACGGGGCGTTCCGCAAGGCTATGATCGCCCATGTAAATCGGCACGTCTTGTTGCTTGATGCTGGATACCGCCGCCGATAAGCCGCCCATGAATTGATAATAATCATCGCTATCCAGCACATCATGCTCGCGATTGTCTTGGTTATGCAGGATCGCATCCACCCCTTCGAGGCGACGCTCCAGCCCCTGACGCGCGGCCACCCCGTGGCTATGCTCACCATAGGCGTAGCCAGACCAAGTCATGAAAGCGTCACCAAAATCAGCGCGCTCATCCCAAATGCCTTCATCGATTAAGGCTTGCAGGCCAGCGCCATACGCCCCCGGTTTCGCGCTGAAGACACGGAACCCCGCTTGCAACGCCGCTTCGTCTTCCGCCATCCCCGATTGAATTAGCGCGGATTTCTCCGCCGTCATTCTTGCGGCGATGGGGTTTTGATCCGCCGGTTCATCCAAAGCGCCGACGGCACGGGCGACTTTATCCACCAAGGTGATTTGGCTGGGGAAGGCGTCGCGGAAAAAACCCGATGCGCGGATGGTCACGTCGATCCGAGGCCGCCCCAATACCGATACCGGCAGGATGTCAAACCCGGTCATCCGCCGCGACGCGCCATCCCATTTCGGTTGCACCCCCATCAAAGCCAAGGCTTGGGCGATATCATCACCGCCGGTGCGCATATTGGCGGTTCCCCATGCGGAGACCACCACGGATTGGGGATAATTGCCATGCTCTTGCAAATAGCGATCAATCAAGGCGCAAGACGACGCCCAGCCAATTCGCCACGCCGCTTCTGTCGGCACAGCCCGGCTATCGACGGAAAAGAAATTGCGTCCCGTGGGCAGCACTTCTGGCCGTCCCCGTGTCGGCGCACCGGACGGCGCGGCAGGCACATAACCGCCATCGAGACCTTTGAGCAAAAACCTGATCTCATCCCCGCCCGACGCCTCAATCGCCGATGCGATTTGGGGCAAGGCCTTGTCCAAAATCATCGCGGTGAAATGCCAGTCTTCAGGGCAAGGTTTCGCCCCCTCGATCGATTGCGCGACCAATTCCGCTGCCAAAAGATTGAGCCGATCAACCGTATCGCCCTGATGCCGCCACGCCCCTAAATCTTGATCAAAACGCGATAAAACCTCGGGCTTCTCCCCTTGCCAAGGCAAAGGCCGTTCGGCGGTGAGCGGATCAAACCCATTTAAGCCTAAGTCTTTGGCCAATGCCCTTAGGATCGAGTCTTGCGCGCCTTCGCCTTCGCCGCGGGGGATGCGCAAAATCGCCGTGATCAGGTCATGTTGCAAGCGGCCTTGCGGCGTTTGCCCGAAAATATGCAGCCCATCACGGATTTGCATTTCTTTCAAATCGCAGAGGAAATTATCGAGTTTGAGGAGTTTCTGATCATCGCCATCTTCCGCCTCAATCCCGCAATCATCGGCAATGCCCGCGCGATCAGCGGTCATGAGAATCGCTTGCATCAGCGCGTCACTGCGTCGTTGATCAAGCCCCGCGGCCTCGTAATATTCATCCATTTGAGTTTCGAGTTCCGCCATCACCCCGTGGCTATCGGCCAAGGTCATGGGCGGCGTCAAATGATCAAGGATGACGCCAGCGGTTCGGCGTTTGGCTTGCGCGCCTTCGCCGGGGTCATTGACGATGAAAGGGTAAAGATGGGGGATCGGCCCTAAAATCGCATCGGGAAAACAAGTGTCATCCAAAGCCAGCGCTTTCCCCGGGAGCCATTCGAGATTGCCATGCTTGCCGAGATGCACCACCGCATGCGCGCCAAAGCCATGGCGCAACCAGAAATAAAACGCCAAATAGTGATGCGGCGGCGGCAGATCAGGCGAATGATAGGATGACTTAGGGTCGATGTTATAGCCGCGGGCAGGCTGAACCGCGACGGCGATATGCCCGTAAATCCGCACCGGCAGGGCAAAGCCATTCTCGCCGACCATCGGGTCTTCTTCCGGCTCCCCCCAGCGGTCTTCGATGGACTGGCGCATCGATGACGGCAAGGCCTGATAAGCGGAGCGGTAATCATCAAGGCTAAACCAAACCTCAACCTCGCGATCTTTGAAGCCGGTATTGCTGGGCGCCGAGAGCATTTGAGCGATGAGGGCGCGGCCATCTTGCGGCGCGTTTTCAAGGTGATACCCGCCATCGCCTAAGGCGGATAAAATATAAGCCGCGCTTTGAGGCGTATCCAGCCCCACGCCATTGGCAAGGCGGCTGTCTTTATTGGGGTAATTGGCCATGATCAAGCCAAGCCGGTTGTCGGATCGCGGGGTGGATTTAAGCCGTTGCCACGCCGCCGCCAATGCCGCCACATATTGAGCCCGCCCCAGATGCGCCTCATACCCTGTGACCATGGCTTCGGTGAGATCATCGCGTTGCGGCGGTGATTTGAACCCCACCGCGCGGCTGGTGATGCGGCCATCCAATTCCGGCAAAACCACATGCATGGCCAAATCGCGGGGGTTCAGCCCTGCTGTCCCTGCTTGCCAATTGTCTTTGGTGTTGGAGGCGAGCATCACTTGCAGCACCGGCGCATCCACCGCGCCAAAGGGCCCGGGGCTTGCGTCTTGCTGGCCACGATGCGGATCAGAGACGGCAAAACTGGTCATGTTCAAAATGACGGCGGCATCCATCTCCAGCAATAAATGACCCAGCCATTCGGCTGAAAACTGATCCTTGAGGCTCGCCACAAAGACCGGCAAGGGCGCCAAGCCTTGTTCGATCAAAGCCGTGATCATCGCATCCACGGGCGCGGTATCCCCGGCTTGCATCAAGGCGCGATAAAACACCAAAGCCGCCACCGGCGCGTCACCCACCCCTGCTTTTTGCCAATGGGCTTGCAACTGCTCCGCATCACAAGCCGCCTGCCCCGGCCAATACAGCCCGGCTGGCAAGAACGGTTGCGGCTGAAGCGCGTGATCGGTGCCGTTGATGATATCATCCAACGCGTCCAAAAACGCCGAAGCGTTGCCCATCCCGCCGGCGCTTAAATAAGCGTTTAACCGCGCTAAGACCGGCGGCGGCAAGGTCGATTGCGCGTCAAGTTCAGGGTCTGGTTTGCCGTCGCCTGATAACAGCGCCAACGGAATCCCCCGCCGACGGGCTAAAGCCGCGACCTGCTCCACGCCATAGGACCAATAAGATGCGCCGCCAAGCAGTCGAATGGCGATCAATTCCGCCTGCTCCAGCATATGCTGAACATAGAGATCAACGGAATATGGATGGCTGAGGCTCAACAGATTGGCGATGCGAACCGCCGCGCCCCCACGCCCCGATTGCCGCACAGCGGCGCTGAGCAAACTAATCTCGCTATCGGCGGCGGTTAGAATGACGATGGGCGCTGGCGATTGGCCGAGATCAACCGCTTCACCATCGGCATAGAGATCACCGGATTGTTCGATTCGAAGAAGATGCATCGACCACTCTCCGGCGCCGTCTCGCCGTTATGGCTTTATCCGATCAACGCGTCGGACAAAGCGTCTAGGTTGATTGTTTTCAACCCAATCAATACCAATTTCCCGGCATCGCCTTCAAGACTGCCGCCAAAATAATGATCGACGCGCGCGCCCACCGCTTGCACCACAAGAGGCAGTGCCTTGCCTTTGACCTTGATGAACCCTTTAGCGCGCAACAAGCCATGCGCCTTGGCCTCGGTTTTAAGGCGATCGACAAAAGCCAGATGATCGTCAATCTCAGGGATGGTCACCACGGTGGAAATAAAATCATCATGGCCATGATCGTGGTCGTGATCGTGGTCGTCATCATGATCGTCGTCGTCGTCATGGTCATGGTGGTGATGGTGATGATAATCTTGACTGCGCGCAAAGGCCTCGTCTTCAAGACCAAGGCCAAAAATAGCCGCCAGCGGCGCGCCTTTGCCTTTGGTCATCAGCACGGGGGTTTGATCCTTGGTGAGCGCTTTGAGCTGCGCTGAGACTTTGGCTTGAGCCGCTTCATCGATCAAATCGCCTTTCGAGACCACCAAAAGATTCGCCGCCGCGACTTGATCTTCAAACAAATGCTCCACCGGGGTGTCGTGATCAAGTTCAGGGTCAGCCTGACGTTGCGCGTCCAACGCGGCGTGATCTGCCACCACATCGCCAGCGGCAAGGGCGGCGCCATCCACCACCGTGACCACACCATCAAGCATCACCCGCGCCCGAATATCCGGCCAATTAAAGGCTTGCACCAAGGGTTGCGGCAGCGCCAAACCAGAGGTTTCAATCACGATATGATCCGGCGGCGGGGTCTGCGCCAGCAAAGTCTGGATGCTGGGCAGGAAATCATCAGCCACGGTGCAACAGATGCAGCCATTGGCCAATTCGATAATATCATCCGCCGAACAGCCGGGAACATTGCAGGATGACAGCACCTCACCATCAACCCCCACATCGCCGAATTCATTGACAATCAGCGCCAAGCGTTGGCCATTGGCGCTTTCGATCAAATGGCGGATCAAGGTGGTTTTGCCCGCACCAAGAAAGCCGGTGATGAC
>CAJXME010000048.1 GCA_913056245.1 uncultured Alphaproteobacteria bacterium
ATTGGATCGGCGGTTGGCAATCAATTGACCGATGCTGATGGCGCAGGAACTTTTGGCGCGGTCACCGGCGCGATTCTTGGCCGTGAGCATAATAAAAACAAACAAAAATCGAACAACATTATCGGCTATCGCCAAGAGGAAGTCTGCACGATTGAAAAATCCACCCGCGAAGAACGCGTTGAGGAAGTCACCGGCTATCGCCTGACCATTGATGTCAATGACGAGGTCGTGACGCTGAAATCCAGCCAGCGCTATGATGTGGGGGATTTGATCAATATTCGCACCAGAACAACCTATTCCCTGAACTGATTGTTTTTGCATAAAGACAGGCTTTCAGGGGAAAAGCCATGAAATGAAGAAAGTCCACACTAGACGTGCACTTTATTGATGTTTACATTAACTGCCGGCAATTTCTACCTCGTGTTGAACTGTTTTGCTCAAAAGGACACCATCATGGCGAATACATCTGATCTTCTCAAAGGCAAGCGCGGCCTCATCATGGGGGTGGCCAATGATCGGTCCATCGGCTGGGGCATTGCCAAGGCGGCAGCGGATGCGGGGGCGGAATTGGCCTTCACCTATCAAGGCGAAGCCTTGGAAAAGCGGGTGCGTCCTTTGGCTGAAGGGGTTGGCTCTTCGATTGTTCTTCCTTGTGATGTGACCGATGAAGCAAGCATGGATGCTGTTTTCGCCGAATTGGAAAAAACCTGGGGCAAGTTGGATTTCATGATCCACGCCATCGCCTATTCCGATAAGGATGAATTGAAGGGCGAATATGTTGACACCACCCGCCAGAATTTCATGAACACCATGGATATTTCCGTCTATTCTTTCACCGCCTTGGCCAAGCGCGCGGCGGCGATTATGAATGACGGCGGCTCGATGCTGACCTTGACCTATTATGGCGCGGAACGCGTGATGCCGCATTACAACGTGATGGGTGTGGCCAAAGCCGCGCTGGAAGCGTCGGTGCGTTATCTGGCGGTTGATCTTGGCCGCCGCAATATTCGCGTCAATGGCCTTTCAGCAGGCCCCATGAAGACCTTGGCGGCGTCTGGTATCGGCGATTTCCGCTATATCCTGAAATGGAATGAATACAACTCTCCCCTGAAGCGCAACGTCACCCTTGATGATGTTGGCGGCGCAGGCGTTTACCTGATTTCAGACCTCTCGAGCGGCGTTTCTGGCGAGACGCATCACGTCGATTGCGGCTATCACATTGTCGGCATGAAAGCCGTCGATGCGCCTGATATTTCGGTGGTCTAATCGTAAGAGCGCATCATGGCAGATAACAGTTTCGGCACGCTTTTTCGCTTCACCACTTTCGGTGAAAGCCACGGTCCGGCCATCGGCTGTATCGTTGATGGCATGCCGCCGCAATTGCCGCTGACCGAAGCGGATATTCAGCCCTATCTGGATCGCCGCAAGCCCGGCACGTCGCGCTTTGTGACCCAGCGCAAAGAAGCCGATCAGGTGAAAATCTTATCAGGGGTGTATAACGGCCTGACCACGGGCACGCCGATCATGTTGATGATCGAAAACACCGATCAACGGTCAAAAGATTATGGCGATATCGCCAATACCTATCGCCCCGGCCATGCCGATTACACCTATATGCAAAAATACGGCATCCGCGATCATCGCGGCGGCGGCCGGTCTTCGGCGCGTGAAACCGCGTCTCGCGTGGCGGCGGGCGCTTTGGCCATGGCGGTGCTTAAACATCGCTTGGCTGATCCTTTTCAAATACGCGCCGCCGTGGTGCAAATCGGTGAGCATCGCGTTGATCGCGACCAATGGTCATGGGATGAGGTTGGCAAAAATCCCTTTTTCTGCCCTGACGCCAGCAGCGTGCCTCTATGGGAAGCCTTTTTGGATGAAACCCGTAAAAACGGCTCTTCCGCCGGCGCGGTGATCGAAGTGGTGGCGAGCGGCATTCCCGCCGGTCTTGGGGGGCCTATTTATGGCAAATTGGATTCAGACCTCGCCAATGCCATGATGTCGATCAACGCGGTGAAAGGCGTTGAAATTGGAAGCGGCTTTGATTTGGCGCATATTCCCGGGACTGAAGCCGGTGATGAAATGCGGATCGGTGATGACGGCAAGCCCGTCTTCTTGAGCAATCACGCGGGCGGTATTCTGGGCGGCATTTCAAGCGGCCAAGAAATTGTGGCGCGTTTTGTCGTCAAACCAACGTCATCGATCTTAACGCCGCGGCGGTCGATCAATGATGCGGGTGAAGAAAAAGATATCCTGACCAAAGGCCGTCATGATCCTTGCGTGGGCATTCGCGCTGTGCCGATTGGCGAAGCGATGATGGCGATTGTCCTTGCCGATCAATTGATGCGTCATGAGGCGCAATGCGGCCCCTTAAAGCCCTAAGCCTCATAAAACCTAAGGTTTATCCGCAACAATAATAAATTCTTTATTGCCTTCGGGGCCGGTGATCGGTGATGGAACAATGCCGCGCTGCACCCAGCCCATCTCCGCCTCAAGCCAAGCCGCGATATCATCCTGAACCGCCTGATGCAATAGAGGGTCGCGAACCACGCCGCCTTTGCCAACATCGGCGCGCCCCACTTCAAATTGCGGTTTGATCAAGGCGGCCAAGACCGCGCCGGATCGTGCGAGCGCCATGGACGCGGGCAAGACTTTTTTGAGCGAGATAAAAGACGCATCGCAGACCACCATATCGATTTCATCGGGGATATGATCAGCGGTCAAATGCCGCGCGTTTTGCTTTTCCATGACCACCACACGGTCATCATTGCGGAGCGACCAATCGAGTTGACCATGCCCCACATCAACGGCAAAAACTTTCGCCGCTCCCTGCCGCAACAGAACATCGGTGAAGCCGCCGGTGCTGGCGCCGACATCAATGGCGGTGAAGCCTGGCGCCATCAAATTGGGGAAATGGTCAAACGCCGCCGCCAATTTCAAACCGCCGCGCGAAACATAAGGATGGGTCTTGCCCTTGATGATCAAGGCCGCATCGGACGCGACTTTGACCCCTGGTTTCGTCATGCGTTGATCGCCAATCAGCACCAGTCCCGCCATGATCATGGCCTGCGCCTTTTCACGGCTTTCGGCATGACCTTGCTCATGAACAAGCACATCAAGGCGAATTTTCTGGGCTTTTGTTTTTTTGGCGTCAGGCATGATCGGATCAATGATGGTTTGGATCACAAGTGGTGTTGCCCACCTTAGACCGCCGCGCCGGATTTAACCAGATCAACCCCTAGGATGCGGCAAGCATGGTCAGCAATCGCCGCTGTGTCAATCCCAGCTTCCGCCAATTGCATGCTTTGGCTGTTGTGATCAATCATGCGATCGGGCAAGGTCAGCACCCGCAGGGTCTTCTGCCCTTGATCCAGAACGCCCGTGTTATGCAAATGTTGTAAGACATGGCTGGCGAAACCGCCAATGCTGCCTTCTTCAACGATGATCATGGCGTCGTGATCGCGCATCAACCGATCGATCAAATCCGCATCAATCGGCTTGGCGAAGCGAGCATCGGCAACGGTGATTTTCGCTCCGGTTTCCGCAAGTTGATCGGCGGCCAGCATCGCATCTTGCAAGCGCGTGCCAAGCGAAAGCACGGCGAGGCGTTCCCCCTGACGGATGATGCGGCCTTTGCCAATGGCCCAAGGCACGAGCGCTTCTGGGATCGGCACACCGACGCCTTCACCGCGCGGATAACGAAAGGCCGAGGGCGCATCATCAATCGCCGCCGCCGTCGCCACCGCACCGGCCAATTCGGCTTCATCGGACGGCGCCATGATAATCATGCCCGGCAAAATCCCTAAATACGCCAGATCATAAGCCCCAACATGGGTTGCGCCATCAGCGCCAACCAAACCCGCGCGATCAATGGCAAAACGAACCGGCAATTTCTGCAACGCCACGTCATGCACCACTTGATCAAAGCCGCGTTGCAAGAAGGTCGAATAAATCGCGCAGAACGGCTTCATGCCTTCCGCCGCTAGCCCCGCGGCAAAAGTCACGCCATGTTGTTCGGCGATGCCCACGTCAAAACTGCGATTGGGGAAGCGTTCAGCAAATTTGTTGATGCCTGTTCCCGACGGCATGGCGGCGGTCACCGCGACGATGGCGTCATCTTTTTCCGCTTCTTTGATCAATTGATCGGCAAAGGCGTTGGTGTAACTCACCGCGTTCGAGACGGGTTTCTTCTGAGTGCCGGTGATGACGTCAAAACTTGGCACGGCGTGATATTTTTCACCATTTTCCTTGCCAAAGGGATGGCCGCGGCCTTTTTCCGTCACCACATGGAGCAAGACCGGCCCGCGATGAGCGCCATCACGCAGGTTTTTGAGGATGGGCAGCAATTGATCCAAATCATGTCCATCCACCGGGCCGATATAGAAAAATCCCAATTGCGAGAAAATCGTGCTGCCGCCTACAAGCCCCCGCGCCATTTCTTCGGCGCGCTTGGCGGTGCGCTCAATTTCAGCGGGGAACCGGCTTGCGACTTGCTTGGCCAATTCCCGGATCGAATGAAACGGCCGCGATGAGATCAATTGCCCTAAATAAGATGATAATGCCCCCACGGCAGGCGCGATCGACATATCATTGTCATTGAGCACCACAATCATATTGGAATTCATCGCGCCGGCGTTATTCATCGCTTCATAGGCCATCCCCGCGCTCATCGCGCCATCCCCGATCACGGCAATCACATTATTGCGCTCGCCTTTCAGATCACGCGCCACCGCCATACCCAACCCCGCTGAGATGGAGGTCGATGAATGCGCCGCGCCAAAAGGATCATACTCGGACTCATCCCGCTTGGTGAAGCCCGACAGACCGCCCGGCTGACGCAAACTGCGGATGCGGTCACGCCGTCCCGTCAAAATCTTATGGGGATAGGCCTGATGCCCCACATCCCAAATCACTTTATCTTTCGGCGTGTTGAAGACGTAATGCAGCGCCACCGTCAATTCCACCACGCCAAGCCCTGCCCCCAAATGCCCGCCGGTGCGCGATACCGCGTCAATCGTCTCGGCGCGCAATTCATCAGCCAAAGCCTTCATTTTGCTTTCGGGAAGCGCCTTCAACAGATCAGGTGTTGCCGCTTTATCAAGAAGTGGGGTCTTCATTCTAAATTCCTTCCGGACCTTGCCGAACCATAATGCCGCAAGATTAATGCGTCCGTCCTACACTAAAACTGGCTATTTTTATCATATAGTCAAGCCATGGCGCGTTTTTCCCAACCGTTTTGGTCAGCACCGCCGCCGCCTCGTCAACAAGCCGCAGGGCCTCATGGCGCGCCGCATCTTCGCCCATGGCGTCAACAAAACTGGCTTTGCCAGCATCGGCATCACGCCCCGTCGGCTTGCCCATGGCATCGGCATTGCTGCTGCGATCGAGCAAATCATCGGCAATCTGAAAGGCTAGACCCAAGCATTCCGCGTATTGTGACAAGGCGGCTAGGAGTGTTGGATCAGCCCCGCCAACACGGCCACCCGCCACCGCCGCCGCGCGGATCAACGCCCCGGTTTTCATCGCTTGCATGATCCGGGTTTCATCAAGATCAAAGCGTCTGGTTTCGGCTTCGAGGTCGAGCATTTGCCCCCCCGCCATGCCTGTCACGCCTGAGGCGGTGGCGAGATCATGAACCAGGCCCGCTCGAATAGAAGGGTTGGGGTGCAGATCATCCCGCGCCAATAATTCAAAGGCTAAGGTTTGCAGAGCATCCCCCGCTAAGATCGCCGTCGCTTCATCAAAAGCGATATGGCAGGACGGTTTGCCGCGGCGGGTTTCCGCGTCATCCATCGCGGGCAGATCATCATGGATCAAGGAATAGGCGTGCAGGCATTCAAAACTGGCCGCCACTTGCAGAGCGCCTTGCGGAGCCTCTTGCCCTGACGCCAAACGCGCGGCGCCCAAGACCAAAGCCGCCCTCAAACGCTTGCCCCCCGCCATCGCGGCATAACGCATGGCCGCCACCAATTGAGGCGCCGATGCCGTGGCAAGGTCATCAAAGATTTGAACCAATGCTGCTTCGGTTAGCGCCGCGTCATCGAGCAATTGCTGCGGCGGGTCTTGAGGGGTGGGTGAAGACATCAGGCGTTATTCAGCATCAAATGGCGTCGTGCCTTCAATCGCCGATGACGCTTTTTGGGCGCGGATTTTATCAACCTTTAACCGCGCTTCATCAAGGCGATCTTGGCACATTTTCTTGAGCATCGCGCCGCGTTCATAGGCGGAAACCGCGTCATCCAAAGACACTTCGCCGCGTTCGAGTTTCTCAACAATGGCTTCGAGTTCTTTGAGCGCTTCCTCAAAACTGAGATTTTCCGTTGATGTCATGGCATCCTCCATCTTGGCGCTGGCCTGCCTGCCAACTGATTTTGGGGCGTTGTCTAGCCCGATGACCGTGTTGATTCTTGGCGTTCCGCTGAGCCAGTGTCATCACCAGCGGATTTGATCATCTTGACTATTTTTTTACGAAGATGCGGAGACTTGATCAAGTAATAACTCCGCAATAATTCCAGTGACTCGCGGCGGATAATCGGGTCTTTCGCAAGCGTCAGGCTGTCTTCTAACGAATCATCCGGCTTCGTTTTTTGATGAAGCCGCGGCGATGATTGTTGCACGGAAGACGGCATTTGATCAAAAAAGAAACCGATTTCAACGCCCATGACCTGCGCCATATCCCAAAGCCGCGACGCGCTGACGCGATTGGCGCCGCGCTCGTATTTCTGCACTTGTTGAAAAGTGATCTGCAACGCGTCCGCCAGTTGCGTTTGGGTTAAGCCCGCAAGAACTCGGGCTTCACGGATGCGTTTGCCAACATGACCATCCACAGGATTATGATTGGTGACGCCATAACGGGAAGATGAGGACGATGGTTTTTTGCTCATTAATCAACACTATTCAACGTAAAACAAAACACAACTCAAGGTTGAATTGTATTTAACTAATATAGGGTGTTGTCGTGATTTTCAACACCAGCCTTTGTTTAATGTGATTAAAACGTGATGAGTTGCGGCATTTGCCGGAGCGCCGACATTAACCCCCGCAGAATGCCAGGCTCCAAGGCTGAATGGCCAGCGTCATCAACCAGACGCAAATCAGCATTGGGCCAGGCTTTTGCTAAATTCGACGCTGAGATGGGGGGGCAAATCACGTCATGACGCCCCTGAATAATGATCGCGGGCAGATCATGCAATCGATCGACATGGTCGAGGATATAACCCTCGTCCAGAAAACAATCATGGACGAAATAATGCGCCTCAAGCCGCGCCAAACTGACCGCCATTCGGCCGCCCCCGCCGCGCAATTCCGAATGCAAGGTCGCGCAGGAATTTTCATAAGCTGACCAAGATTCCGCCGCGGGAATCGAAATCGATGGGCTGGGGTCCATCAAGCGTTTGTGGTAATGGAAGAGCGGATCATCGCGCTCATGTTCTGGCAAGGCGTGAATAAAGCGATCCCAAGCTTCGGGGTAAAACCGCCCCATCTGGGTCATGAACCAGTTGATTTCAGGCTTGGTGCCAAGAAAAATCCCGCGCAAGACAAAACCAAGGCAAGATTGCGGGTGAGTGATCCCATAAACCAAGCCAAGGGTTGATCCCCAAGAGCCGCCAAAGACCAGCCAGCGGTCAATGGCAAAATGCTGGCGGATGCGCTCCAAATCATCCACCAAGGTCCACGTGGTGTTGGCCTCCGTTTCCGCAAAAGGACGCGATTGCCCAGCGCCACGCTGATCAAAAAGGATCACCCGAAACAAGGACGGATCAAAAAACCGGCGATGCAAAGGGCTGAT
>CAJXME010000049.1 GCA_913056245.1 uncultured Alphaproteobacteria bacterium
TACCTCTGAGACGACCGCCGCGACATGGGACCCCGAATCGCCCCCATCGGATGATGATTTGATCCTTAAGTTTCACGATTTCGCTGATCCGGTGATGGGTAGAAAAAAGGCTGAGGCCTTGGTGGAATTGGTTTTTGGCCTTGATGTTCATCAACCCAATGCCAGCAACGCGGAAGTCATCACCGATTTAATCAGCGCGCCATTTTAGGGAGTTTTCATGGAAGATGTGATGTCAGGCGATCCCGCCAAATCTGTATCCAAACGATCCGAAGGGCGACGCAAACGAGCGCGGAATTCATCAAAGCCATCTTTTCTGGACAGCCAATTGCCTTTTCAGAACGTCGTCAATCCCATGGCGCCGTTGGAGCCGCTCACCTCCGATCACATTGAAGCCGTCCACCATAAATCTTTGGAAATCATCCAACGCCTTGGGGTTAAGGTGTTAAGCGATAGCGCGCGCGCTCATTTGCGATCTTGCGGATGCCAAGTCGATGAGGCCAATCACATTGTTTTCATGGACCCGGAATGGGTTATGGCGATGGTCAAAAAAGCCCCATCGCGCTTTACCTTATTGCCGCGCAATCCTGATCACACCCTTGAAATTGGAGGGGCGGTGATGAATTTTGGCCTCGTCTCTGGGCCGCCGAATGTCCATGATGCGATCAATGGCCGCCGGGCAGGGACGTTGGCGGATTTCAAAACGCTGATAAAATTGGGGCAATCGTTCAACGCGGTTCATTTCATGGGCAATCAAGCCGTGGCCACGACTGATCTTCCGGTTAATACAAGGCATTTGGATTCGCTCCTCGCCACTTTAACCTTGAGCGATAAAGTCAGCGCGTCCATGTCGATTGGCGCGGGGCGGGTGAGGGATGCGGTTCAGATGATGGCCATCAGCCGCGGCGTAAAACCCGAAGATTTGAAATCCTCCCCCGCGTTATTGACCAATATCAACATCAATTCACCGCGGGTTTTGGATCAAGAAATGTCTGACGCCGCCATGACCTTGGCGGAATATGGACAAGACACGATCATCACGCCCTTCACCTTGATGGGGGCGATGACGCCTGTGACCTTTGCCGCGGCATTGGCGCAACAAAACGCTGAGGCGTTGTTCACCATCGCGCTGGTGCAATCCAAATTCCCCGGCGCGCCGGTGGTTTATGGCGGTTTTACCTCGAATGTGGATATGCGGTCAGGCGCTCCGGCTTTCGGGACGCCGGAAAATTCCCGCGCGAATATGGCGGGTGGGCAATTGGCGCGGTATTATAACCTGCCTTATCGCACCAGCGCCTGCAACGCCTCCAATGCTGTTGACGGCCAAGCGGCTTACGAAACGCAAATGGCGCTATGGGGCGCGGTGACAGGCCACGGCAATTTGATTTATCACGCCGCCGGTTGGCTTGAAGGCGGGTTGGTCGCAAGTTTTGAGAAACTGATCATGGATATTGAAATGATCCAAATGATGATCAGCCTGATGCAAACCCCGCGTTTTGATGAGGATGAATTTGGTCTTGATGCGATGGAAGATGTCGGTGTAGGCGGCCATTTCTTTGGAACAGAACACACATTATCGCGATCTAAAACAGCGTTTTATGAACCAATGCTCAGTGATTGGCAGAACTATGAAAACTGGCAATTGGCTGGGGGGCTGACGGCAACGGAACGCGCCACCGCCCATTGGCAAGAGGTGGTTGAAAATTTTGAAGCCCCGCCACTTGATCCCGCCATCAACGATGAATTAGAGGATTATGTCGCTAAGCGAAAAGCCGCCATTGGTGACGGTGAGCCATAATCTGCATTGTGAATGATGGAGGCCCAGACCGGAATCGAACCGATGTACACGGCTTTGCAGGCCGCTGCATAACCACTCTGCCACTGGGCCGGTGAGTGAGGCCATGTCTTAACCGATGCGCGTCAGGCCGTCAACTGATCGTTTGCCAAACCCTCAAGGGTTTTTGCAGTTTATTTGATCTTAGTCACAGTTCATTCTTTTCATGGCCACTGGCTTGCGGTATTGTGAGCCATTATTCGAAAATTTCATGATTTCAAAGGAAAAGGAATCGTCGATGTCAGTTTACGAAGACCGTCGTCATCTCATGGTTGAATCGCAGTTGCGCACCAACAAAGTCACCAATGTTGAATTGCTGAAAGCCTTTGAGACCACCGCAAAAGAAAACTTCCTTGATGGGGAATACGCGGCTTTGGCGTATATCGATGAAGACCTGATGCTGCAAGATGGCCGTTTTATCCTTGAACCCATGGTTTTTGCGCGTCTTGTTCAAGCGCTCAATCTAACGAAAAGCGATAGCGTCTTGGATGTTGGCGCGAGTTGCGGGTATTCCACGGCGATCTTGGCTCAAGTGGCGCAATCGGTGGTGGGGATCGAAAGCAACACCGACTTGTCGATCAAAGGACAGGATAATATCGTCGCCGCTGGGATTGATAATGCCGTGATTTTGCAAGGCCAGCACAAGGATGGTTTCAGCAATGAAGCGCCTTACAACGCGATCATCATTGAGGGCAGTGTGGAAAGCGTCCCGCCAGCGCTGTTGAATCAATTGGCTGATGATGGGCGTTTGGTCACGGTGTTGCGCGATGGCCCGTCTTCCCCCGGCAAGGCGATCAAATATGTCCGCGCAGGGGATGGCTTTGCCCATAGCATTCTTTTTGATGCGCAAACCCCAATGTTGACCGAATTTACACAGGAAAAAGCCTTTTCCTTTTAGGATCATCAATGACTCCATTATTCCATCGCATCTTCTCAAATTCCCATCGTGATCGATTGGGGGGCATGATCGTTGCGGCGGTCATGTTGATTGCGTCTCCTGCCGCCGCCGATGTTTTTGAAGCGGAATTGACCAAAGCCATCACTCAATCGGATCAAATCAAAGCGGCACGTGAGGGGTATTTATCCTCCCGTGAAGATGTCACCATCGCGAATAAATCCAAAGATTGGTCGGCCAGCCTTTCGGCCAGCCATAAATATTCTGAAACCTCCACCAGCGGCGCATCCTTTGTCACGGGCAATAACCGCGATCTATCCGTGACGGTGAAGCGTTCGCTTTACGACGGCGGCTTGTCCTCGACGCAAAACAACGTGGCGTTGCTGAATTTGGAAATTGCCGATACGCGCATTCGTTCCGCCGAAGATTTGGTCTTAATGACCGCCATCGAAGCCTATACCAATTTGGTCACGGCTAGAGACAGTTTAAGGATCAGCCGCAGCAACGTCACCCGCTTGAAAGAACATTTGCGCGCCGCGACCATCCAATTGCAGGTTGGCGAAAGCACCATGACCGAATTGGCGGGCACGAAAGCCCGGCTTGCCCGCGCCGAAGCCAGCCTGATCCAAAGTCAAACAGCCTTAGCGAATGCCGAGGCGACCTACACGTCCTTGATTGGCACGCCGCCATCGACCCTAACCATGCCGGATGTCGCCAATGGCTTGCCGCTGGATATGGGGTCTGCGGGCGATCAAGCGCTTGATTACAAATCTAGCCATCGCATCGCCTATTTGCAGGAGCGGGTGGCACGCAAATCCATGGATGTTTTATTGGCGCAAATTCGCCCCAATCTCGACCTGAGCGTGGTGGGCAGCACGACGGATAACACTCTTGCGGCATTTGATAAGGAAATCGCATCGGCCACAATTACCTTTAGCGTGCCGCTTTATCCCTCGTCGAGCGTCCGCGCGAAATCAAGAGGGTCGGTGGCGGATCACCGGCAAGCCCTGTACAATTTGATGGAAAACAAACGCCAGACCTTGCTTCAGGCTGAAAATGCGTTCCGTTCATATGCCTCAAACCGTGCGGTGATTTCCGCTTATGAAGCCGAATTGGACGCCGCTGATGCGGTTCAAAAAGGCACGATGCAAGAAGTTCAATATGGTGAGAAGACCATTTTGGATCAATTAGACGCGGAACAAGATGTGGTCGCCGCGCAATTGAACTTGCTGGTGGCCAGACGTGATCTGGTGAACGCATCCTATCGCTTGAAATCCGCTATTGGGCAATTGACGGTTGAGGGGATGAACCTTGAAGGGCTGGGCAAAGTCGAGAATGAAGTCATCGAAACGCCGTTAAAGGGTATTATCCCGAAGTTGGATTATCCGGAGTAAACCATGGCTCCCCCACGCAAGCCGAAGCCGCAATCGATCAAAGCGACGAAATCCCCGAAATCAAGCGGCGATATTCTTAACTTAGACGATGTTGTTTGGCGTGGGGCAACGGATAAGAAATCGGATGCCGATGATGGCTTATCGCTGATTGAGGCTGAACTTCAGCGTCAGATTGCAGGGGGGGCGAGTGATGAAAACACTGGTTCTTCGGTTGAGCAAGATGACGATATTCGGCGGATCATTGCTGAAGAGGTTGGTCTTTGGCTGAACGCCAATATGGCGCGCATTCTAAAAGAAACCTTGGCGGATGTGCAGAAAATGCCCAAAAAGCCAAAAATGAAGGCCAAACGCGCCCCGAAGAAATCGACCTCAAAAAAATCAGCCTCAAAAAAAGCCAAATCCACAAAATCCAAATCGCCCCGCCGCCCCAAGGCTAAGACAGCGGTGAAGCGTAAAACCGCTAAAGCCGTCAAAAAGAAAAAATCATAACCGCCTTAAACATCAACCCTGTTGAGTGCCAATTCCGTTGAGTTTCAGTAGCGTTGAGCGTTTGCTAGGGCTTGGCAAACCCCATCAATCCCTCTAAAACAAAGCACGAGTTTTCTTAAAATGGCCGCCCATGCCGAGGTAATGATGCTGAATAAAACATATGACCCCAAATCTTTTGAAGCGGCTTGGTATCAGCGCTGGCAAGATGCGGGCAGTTTTGCTTGTGATCCGAACAGCGCCAAAGACCCTTACACGATTATGATGCCGCCGCCCAATGTCACGGGATCGCTTCATATCGGCCATGCTTTAACCTTCACCTTGCAGGATATTTTGATCCGATTTCATCGTATGCGTGGGCGCGATGCGCTATGGCAGCCGGGGATGGATCATGCGGGGATTGCCACGCAAATGGTGGTTGAACGGATGCTCGGCGCCGAAGGCATTGATCGCCGTGATCTTGGTCGTGATCAATTTGTCGAAAAAGTCTGGGAATGGAAGGCTGAATCTGGTGGGACGATCAGCCGCCAATTACAATCCCTAGGCGCGTCTCCCGATTGGCCGCGTGAACGCTTCACCATGGATGAGGGGCTTTCCGCCGCCGTCCGTAAAGTCTTTGTCGATATGCACCGCGATGGCTTGATTTATCGCGATAAGCGTCTTGTTAATTGGGACCCGAAACTGCTGACTGCGATTTCTGACCTTGAGGTTGAGCAAAAAGAGGTCAATGGCCATTACTGGCACCTTAAGTATCCTGTGGATGGCATGGCGGATACTTTCATCACCGTGGCCACCACACGGCCTGAAACCATGTTGGGCGATACCGCTGTTGCCGTTCATCCAGAAGATGAGCGCTACACGCACTTGGTGGGTAAAATGGTGCGCTTGCCGATTGTTGATCGCCTAATCCCCATTATCGCCGATGAATATTCCGATATGGAAAAAGGCACGGGTGCGGTGAAAATCACCCCAGCCCATGACTTCAATGACTTTGAAGTCGGCAAGCGCAACAACCTTGAGATGATTAATATCTTTGACGCCGAAGCCAAACTGAATGAGAACACCCCCCAAGACTGGCAGGGGATGGATCGTTTTGACGCGCGCAAAAAGATTGTCGAGGTTTTTGAATCTTTAGACCTGCTCGCCGAAATCACTAAAACCAGCCACACCGTTCCCCATGGCGACCGATCTGGTGTTCCCGTCGAGCCGTGGCTGATGGATCAATGGTATGTCGACGCGCATCGCTTAGCGCAGCCGGCGATCAAAGCCGTTGAAGAAGGACGCACGCGATTTGTTCCGCAACGCTGGGAAAAAACCTATTTTGAATGGATGCGCAATATCCAACCATGGTGTGTGTCTCGCCAATTGTGGTGGGGGCATCGGATTCCCGCTTGGTATGGGCCTGATGGCACGCCGTTTGTGGCGATGGATGAAAAGGAAGCGCAACTTGAGGCTGATGCTCATTACGGCAAAGCGGTTGAATTGGTGCAAGACGAGGATGTGTTAGACACTTGGTTTTCGTCAGGGCTTTGGCCCTTTTCAACCTTGGGCTGGCCCGATGATACAGCGGAATTAAAACGCTATTACCCCGGCGATGTTCTGGTGACGGGTTTTGATATCATCTTCTTCTGGGTCGCTCGGATGATGATGATGTCGATGCATTTCATGGATGGTGAAGTGCCGTTCAAGGATGTCTATATCCACGCCTTGGTGCGCGATGAAAAAGGGCAGAAAATGTCCAAATCCAAGGGCAATGTCATGGACCCGCTCGTCTTGTCCGATCAATATGGCGCCGATGCTCTGCGCTTTACCTTGGCGGCGATGGCGGCGCAAGGCCGTGACATCAAATTGGCGGAAAGCCGCATTGAAGGCTATCGCAACTTCGCCACGAAAATTTGGAACGCCTGCCGCTTCTTGGAAATGAATGGCTGTCAACCGGCCCTTGATTTCGATTGGTCGGAAGCCAAAGACCCCACAAATCTCTGGATCATTAGCGAATTGGCAGAAACTGAAGCCAAAACCCGCATCGCGCTCGAAGAATATCGTTTCAACGAAGCGGCGGACGCGATCTATAAATTCATCTGGAACAATTATTGCGATTGGTATCTGGAATTGATCAAGCCTGTGCTGTCCGATGATGGCGCCAATCCATTGGCCGATGAAACACGGCAAGTGGCCAGTCGCGTGATCGCCGAAGCCATTAGGTTGCTTCATCCCTTCATGCCGTTTATCTCCGAAGAATTATGGGAGAAGGTGTTTGCAGGGCAGGGCATGTTGATCACCTCATCTTGGCCTGAAATTAAGGCATCTGAAGGCGGTGATGCCGCTGCTGAAATCGGCTTTGTTGTGGATTTAATCACGCAAATTCGATCCATTCGGAATGAAATGAACGTCCCTGTGGCGGCTAAGCCTGAATTGGTTTTGCTGAACGCTGATCAAGATAAAAAAAGCCGTGTAGAGCGCAACCGTCCGGCCATTGAACGGCTGGCGCGGGTATCGGCGATCTCCTCTTCTGAAACAGCCCCTGAACAATCCGCGCAAGGGGTGGTGGAAGGTTTGGAATTTGCCCTGCCGTTGACGGGTATTCTTGATTTTGACGCCGAACGGGCGCGCCTCAGCAAAGACATTAAATCTGCGGAAGGTGAGATTAAAAAACTCGAAGGCAAACTCAACAACGCGGGCTTCATGGCGAAAGCGCCCGCTGATGTGGTGGAAGAAAATCGCCGCCGCCTTGATGCGGAAATTGAAACCCGCGACCGTTTAACCCTTGCCCTGAAGCGGCTTGGATAAATAAGATAGATATTATTCTTGGAGGAAATCATGTCAAATTGGGATAAATCAAAACTGCCAAGCCGTTATGTGTCGGTTGGACCAGAACGCGCGCCTCATCGTTCTTACTATTATGCCATGGGCATGACAGAAGAAGAAATCAACCAACCGCTGGTTGGGGTGGTCTCCACTTGGAACGAAGCCGCGCCTTGTAACATTACGCTGGATCGCCAAGCGAAAGCGGCTAAGAAGGGCGTGGCGGATCACGCCGGTTCCCCGCGTGAATTTACCACCATCACCGTTACCGATGGTATCGCTATGGGTCACCAAGGGATGAAATCATCTTTGGTCAGCCGTGAAGTAATTGCTGATTCCATC
>CAJXME010000050.1 GCA_913056245.1 uncultured Alphaproteobacteria bacterium
TGATCGAGCAAATCTTCGACATCGACATGGCCGCTGATCCGCCCCAACGCCGTGGCGGCACGGCGGAGGTCTTCAGCCATCAATTCCGGCGCTTCGTTGGGATGATGCGCCGCCGCGTCATTCAAGGCTTCGGCGGCAATCTTCACCTGCGTGAGATGACGTTGCCGCGTTAAGATCGGCGCTTCATCTTTCGGCAGAAGATCAGCGATCAGGGCGGAAATCTTTTCATCGAGAGCCGCTAAACCCGCCCCCTGATGAACGGAGATCATGAGCCATTCCGGCAAAACGTGATTTGGGGCAGATTGATCGATTTTGGTCAAAACCGGCAGAATTTTTGGTGATGCCATGGGGAGTTGGCTGTGATCATCTGGAAAAGACAGGCTAGAGACCAAGTCGCGATAAGCCGAAACCGGGTCGGCTTCCAGCGCCTCCACCAAGACAAGGATGATTTCTGATGACGCGGCGGCTTGGCGGGCGCGGCGCATCCCCTCCGCCTCAACAGCGCCAGCGGTATCGCGCAAACCCGCGGTATCCGTGATCGTCACAAAAACACCGTCGATATCCATGGCGACGTCAACGAGATCACGCGTTGTGCCGGCTTCATCAGACACAATCGCCCGATCATCCCCCACCAAATGATTGAGCAAGGTCGATTTGCCCGCATTCGGCTTGCCGATCAGCGCAATTTTAACCCCGTCGCGGCGGATCATGCCGCGATGCGCCGAAGCGATTGCCGCGTCCAATTCCGCCTGAAGCCCTGTTAATTGCTGGATCATTTGCGCCGCCACATCAAGGGGCAAGTCTTCATCGGCAAAATCGATCAGGGCGGCCAATTCGGCGGAAATGCTGATGATCATCTGCCGCCAATCATCGGTTTTGCGGCTTAACGCCCCGTCCAATTGGCGGATAGCCTGCTGATGCTGGGTGATGGTATTGGCATCAATGATATCAGCGATGCCTTCGGCTTGATCAAGGTTGATCTTGCCGTTGAGAAAGGCGCGCCGCGAGAACTCCCCGGGGTCAGCAAGGCGAAAGCGCGGCAAGGTTTCAAGCCGTTCCATCACCATCCGCCCTAAAACGGGGCTGCCGTGAAGGTGCAATTCGACCGTATCTTCCCCCGTGGCGCTCGCCGGTGCTTGAAAATAGAGAACCAGCGCTTGATCCAACACATCGCCATTCGCGTCAGATAGAGCCGCAAAATGCGCCTGCCTTGGCGGCGGCACATGGCCAATCATGGCTTTTAAGGCGCGCGCTGCTCCTGCGCCAGAAATACGGATGATCTGCACGGCGGATTTCCCCGGCGGCGTGGCCAGAGCAAAAATAGTATCCGTTAATCGGGTCACTTGCTGAACCTTTAGCGACTTGTTACGATGAGTCGTTGTGTTACCCCAAAATCTGTTCCGGGACAAACCATCGAGGCACAAGACATGGCCTCGACCATAAACCGCACGGATAAGGAGAACAAGACCGATGTTCCAAGAAACCCACCAAACCCCTTTCGGCTGGTTGACTGTTCACAGCAATGGTCAGGCGGTCACCGCGCTGGATTGGGCGATGACCAGCAGTGATAATGATCAAAACGCCGATGATGTTTCCCGTGAAACATGGCGACAAATCAAAGAATATTGCGCGGGAACACGCCGTGACTTTGATATTCCTTTAGCACCAGAGACCAGCCCTGCCTTAAACCGATGGCTCAACATCATGCGGCGGATCGATTGCGGGAAAACCGTGACCTATAAGACCTTTGCCGAAATGGCTGGCGCGCCAAACGCCTCAAGAGCCGCGGGGTCGGCTTGCGCAAGGAATCCTATTCCTTTGATCATCCCTTGCCACCGCGTGACCAAACATGACGGCAGTCTGGGCAATTATGGCGCGATCCGCAGCTTATCGCCGAAAGATCATCGCAACCTTGCCATCAAAGCCGCATTGATCGCCCATGAACGACAAATTATGGATAAGATATTGATATATAACGATTTTATGAATTCATCGCGGTGAAGAAATCGTTGTTATCTTTCGATTGCTTGAGTTTATCGACCAAGAATTCCATGGCGTCGACAGGCCCCATCTGCATGAGAATCCGCCGCAGAACCCACATTTTGGCCAGCGTGTCTTTATCGACCAGCAATTCTTCCTTGCGCGTGCCAGAACGGGTGATGTCGATGGCAGGGAAGGTGCGCTTATCGGAAAGTTTCCGATCCAGCACCACTTCAGAGTTGCCCGTGCCTTTGAATTCTTCAAAGATCACTTCATCCATCCGCGAGCCGGTTTCAATCAATGCCGTCGCGATGATCGTCAACGAGCCGCCTTCTTCGATATTGCGTGCCGCGCCAAAGAAACGTTTTGGGCGTTGCAGGGCGTTGGCATCGACACCGCCGGTCAAAACCTTACCGGAAGAGGGCACAACCGTGTTGTAAGCCCGCGCCAAGCGCGTGATGCTATCGAGCAGAATCACCACATCACGTTTATGTTCCACCAAACGTTTGGCCTTTTCAATGACCATATCGGTGACTTGAACGTGACGCACCGCGGGTTCGTCAAAGGTCGATGAAATCACCTCACCATTGACCGAGCGTTCCATGTCCGTGACTTCTTCAGGACGCTCGTCAATCAAGAGAACAATCAGGTAAACTTCGGGGTGATTTTCCGAAATCGCATGGGCGATGGATTGCAGCATCATGGTTTTACCCGTGCGCGGCGGCGCCACGATCAGGCCACGTTGGCCTTTCCCCATGGGCGCCACCAGATCAATCACCCGCGGGGTATTGTCTTTGGTCTCAGGGTTAAACGGCAATTCCAGCGTCAGTTTTTCTTCAGGATAAAGCGGCGTCAAATTGTCAAAATTGATCCGCTGACGCACGGCTTGGGGGTCTTCGAAATTAACTTGTTCGACTTTCAAAAGGGCAAAATAGCGCTCGCCTTCTTTGGGGGCGCGAATCTCGCCATCGACCGTGTCCCCTGTGCGCAAACTAAAGCGGCGAATTTGGCTTGGCGAGACGTAAATATCATCAGGGCCCGGCAGGTAATTTGATTCCGGAGAGCGCAGAAACCCAAACCCGTCGGATAAAACTTCCAACACACCACTGCCGTAAATCGCAACGTCATCTTCGGCCAATTGTTTCAGGATGGCGAACATCATGTCTTGCTTGCGCAAGGTCGATGCGTTTTCGATTTCAAGTTCTTCAGCGTAAGACAATAAATCCGCAGGGGATTTTTTCTTGAGGTCTTGTAGATTCATGGCAACCGCCAAAAATATTAAAAATTAAGGGAGGGTGTGGTGCAGAACAGCACTCTTATTAGCAATAACATAATATAAAACGGGAAAAACTGTCAATATCCCCCGTTCATCAGGTTTCGAAAGCATTAAACCGATTAACATTAAACCGATTAAAAGGGCTGAACGATCACCAAAATGACGATGGCGATTAAAAACACCGTCGGCACTTCATTCCAAACGCGATAATACCGGTCGCTGCGGATATCCTCACCGCTTTCAAGCCCTTTGCGCATTTTGGCCAATTTGCCATGAACACCAGCCAGCAAGAAAACCAAACCGGCTTTAGCGAGAAACCAGTTTTGTTCGATCAACCCAGGATTGAGATGGATCATCCATAACCCCAAGCCAAAGGTGACAATCATCGCGGGATTCATGATCGCTTTTAACAGCCGTCGTTCCATCAAGGCAAAGGTTTCCGCACGGGCAGAGCCGGGCTCGACCATAGCATGGTAAACATAAAGCCTTGGCAAATACAGCAGCCCCACCATCCAAGATATCGCGGCAATCAGGTGAAAGGCTTTAATCCAAAGATACATCGCTTATTCCCACCCTCTGATATGCGCGACCAAATCCGCCACATGATCCGGCGGCGTTTCAGGGTTAAACCCATGGCCAAGATTAAAGATATGCGGCCGTGACGCGCAGGCTTCCATAATGGCATCAGCCGAGGCCAGCATCTCTTTGCCGCCGGTGATCACCGATAGCGGGTCAAGATTGCCTTGTACCGCCAATGATTTCGGAAGGTTGGCATCCGCCCATCGCATATCAACACTATGATCAAGACCAATGCCATTGATCCCCGCTTGTTCGGCATAGGCAAGGATATTCTCCCCAATGCCTTTCGGAAAGCCGATCACCGGCGCGTTAATGCCCCGCGATTTCAGCCCATCGGTGATCCGACGCATGGGCCGCGTCACCACCCGATCTTGGAAATAAGACGGCACGGCGCTCGCCCAACTATCAAAAACCATCAACACATCAGCACCCGATTGAGCCTTCATTTCCAACAAACGAATGCTTTCATCAGCGATCCGGTCAAGCAAGCGATCCATTGCGTCGGGGTTTTGCCACAGCCAAGACCTTGATTTTTTGAAATCGCGGCTACTGCCGCCTTCAATCATATAAGTGGCCACCGTCCAAGGCGCGCCGCAAAAACCAATCAAGCTTTTGGACGCGTCCAATCCCCCGCGGGTCAGCTGCAAGGCTTCACCAACAGGCGCTAATTTTGTCAGCATATCTTCACTGGAAAGGCGATCGATGTCACTAGGCTGATCCAAAGCGGTTAATTTTGGCCCTTCGCCGGTGACGAAATGAACCCCTGCCCCCATTGCCCAAGGGATCATCAAAATATCCGAAAAGATGATTGCGGCGTCGACATCATAACGCTCAACGGGCTGCAACGTTGCTTCAGCGGCTTTCGGGCTATTCAAACAATAGGAAATAAAATCAGGCTCCGACGCGCGCAAAGCACGATATTCAGGCAAATATCGACCCGCTTGGCGCATAAACCACATCGGCGTTTTTTCATCTTTAACGCCGCTTAATGTTTTTTGAAGACGCATGGTCTTATCCTATACAAGAATCTATTATAATTAATAATAATAAGGTTGATGAAGTGGTTGGATAGTGGAAATTCGGTAAAAACAACATTTACAGGTTTATCCACAGCTTTATCCCAAAAATCAATGTCTCGAAATGCCGCAGAAAGATAAAAATCCGTACTTATCCCCATTATACGAAGCCTTGAGAAAATGTTATCCTCATGTGGATAAATCATCGGATAATTGATAGAGTTAGTGGAACATCATCTACAAGACTATGGATCGGCTGATTTATCCGCATTTTATCCACAGGTTTTCAGCCATCGGTTTTCACCTTCAATAGGGTTGGCATCAGCGCGCTATGACATCCTCGCTTCGGAAATTGCACTTGCACTTAGTGTCGGATTCGACCGGCGAGACCACCCATCAAATGGGAAGAGCCGCGCTGGCGCAATTCAAAAATGTGCAAGCCATCGAACATATCTGGACTTTGGTGCGCAGTGAAGATCATTTGACAGCCATCGAAGCCGCCATTGAAAAACACGGCGGCGTGGTGCTGTTTAGCATCGCTGATCGCAACCTCCGCCAACAAATGGAAGCGATTTGCCATCGCCATGATATCCCCTCTGTCAGCGTGCTTGATCATGTCGTCCACACCGTCTCAAAAATTCTTGGTGAACCAGAACAAGGGGTGATCGGCGGCCAGCATCGCATGGATCGCGCTTATTTTGACCGTATGGAAGCGCTTGATTTCACCATTCAGCATGACGATGGGCAGGCGATATCGACGGTGCATAACGCCGATATTATCATTGTGGGTGTGTCGCGCAGTTCGAAAACGCCGACCTCGATTTATTTGGCGCATCGCGGCTATAAAGTTGCCAATTATCCGCTGGTGCCAGGGGTGAAAATGCCGCTTGATGATTTCCCTCATCAATCGATGTTTATTGTTGGCCTCATTAAAGACGCGCGGCGGCTGGTGCAAATTCGCCGCAACCGTTTGGTGGCGATGAACGAACAAGAATTAACCGATTACGCGGACCTTGATAAAATTGCCGAAGAAGTGGCCTCGGCGCGCAAATTATTCAATAAGCATAAATGGCCAATCATCGACGTCACCCGTCGTTCTGTCGAAGAAACCGCGGCGGCGATCATTAATCTGCACAGCCGCTGGATGGAAAATAAAGGCGACGAGGTATGAGTTATGGCCTTTCGGATCACCGCCTGATCTTAGCATCGGGCAGCCCAACACGGCGGGCGATGTTGGCCGATGCGGGTTTGAATTTCGAGGTGATCGCCGCTTCCGTGGATGAAGACAGCCTCAAACACGCGGCCAAAGCGGAACAGCTTTCAGGTCTTGATGCTGCGACGATGATCGCTGAAATGAAAGCCCAGCAAATCAGCGCGCAACATCCCGAAGCCTATGTGATTGGCGCTGATCAATTGCTGGTTCAGGGCGATGACTGGTTTTCCAAACCCGAAACCCGCGATGAGGCAAAAGCCACGTTACGGGCCTTGTCTGGCAACACCCATCAATTGGTGACAGTTGGCGTCGTCTATCAAGAAGGCCGCCGCCTTTGGCATCATGGCGAAACCCCGTCTGTGTCAATCCGCTCTTTGGATGATGACGAAATCGACGTTTATCTCGATCATCTGGGGGATGCGATGACCGCCACCCCCGGCGTTTATATGATCGAGACATTAGGGGCGCAGATCATCAGCAAAATCCAAGGCTGTCCCTATGCGGTTTTAGGCCTGCCGCTCTTGCAACTCATGGCTTTTTTGCGCGATCATGGGTTAAAACCGATCGACAGAAAGCAAGCCGCGTCATGATTATTTTAGGGCTAACGGGGTCAATCGCCATGGGCAAATCCACCATGGCTCAGCAATTTCGCGATGAGGGCATCCCTATCCATGACGCCGATCAAGCGGTGCATCAATTGATGAGCAAAGATGGCAAGGCGACACCGCTGGTGGCGGAACGGTTTCCATCGGCGCTCGGTCAAGACGGCGCGATTGATCGCCCCAGTCTAGGGCGGCTGGTCTTCAACGATGATGCGGCGCGGCAAGATTTAGAGGCTATTTTGCATCCTTTGGTGAGGCAAGATCGCGATGAATGGCTCGCCCATCATCGCGAGCAAAAGGCGTGGTGTGTTGGCCTTGATGTCCCGCTTTTGTTTGAAACCGGCGGCGAAAAAGATTGCAGCGCCACGGTGGTGGCGTCGGCTTCGGCCTATCAACAACGGAGGCGAGCGCTTGCGCGGTCGGGCATGACAGAAGACCGCCTTGATGCTATCCTAAACTTGCAAATGCCCGATTCGATGAAGCGGCAAAAGGCCGATTTCATTGTCCCAACAGATTACGGCAGGCGCGTGAGCCGTTTTTACATCAAGCAGTGTTTGGAACAATGCCGCGCTTTCCCACCCGCCTGATAAATACCGATGAAAGACAATAATGATGCGTGAAATAGTTTTAGATACAGAAACCACGGGGTTGAACCCCCTCGAGGGTCATCGTATCATTGAGATTGGCGCGCTGGAAATGGTCAATCAAGTCCCCACCGGCGAGACCTACCATATCTACATCAACCCCGAACGCCCTATTGACCCTGATGCCATGGCTGTGCATGGCATTACCGATGAACGGGTGGCGGGTGAGCCTGTTTTTGCTGATCTTGTCGATGGGTTTTTGAAATTTATCGGCAATGATGTCTTGGTGATCCACAACGCGCCTTTTGATGTGAGTTTCATCAACGCCGAATTGCAACGTTGCGGCAAAACCACCATTTCGATGGATCGCGTGGTGGATACTTTGGTGCTTGCGCGGAAGAAATTT
>CAJXME010000051.1 GCA_913056245.1 uncultured Alphaproteobacteria bacterium
AATGCTGACGCGGCGGCGGATCACGGCGCAAATCGATCATGGAGACCACCGGCAGGGCGGCTGAACCAACCCGTTCGGTCAATTCAAGCCGCTGGTAACGCCCCTGATCAATATTGACCTCGGTTTCAAGCGAGGGCGTGGCGGAAGCCAAAATAATGGGGATATTTTCAGTCTTAGCCCGCATCACCGCCATATCGCGCGCTTGATAGGCCACATGATCATCTTGCTTATAGGATTGGTCATGTTCTTCATCGACGGTGATCAGCCCCAAACGCGGATAGGGCAGAAACAGCGCCGAGCGCGCGCCGATCACCACCTTCGCCTTGCCTTGAGCAATCCGCCGAAACGCCCGGTGACGTTGCGCCGGTGTTAATCCCGAATGCCACAGCACGGGGGCATCGCCAAACCGCGCTTGAAAGCGTTGCCGCATCGCGGGCGAGAGGGCAATTTCCGGCAATAAGATAAGCGCTTGCTGACCCCGCTCAAGGCAGGCCGCGATGGCGTCAAAATAAACCTCGGTTTTCCCCGATCCCGTCACCCCATCAAGAACAAAAGGCTGAAACCCCCCTGTTGATAAGGCGGATTTAATCACGCTCGCGGCTTCGTGTTGCGCTGGGGTCAGGGTCATGGCTTTTGGCGTTTCGCCTGAAACATAATCTTTGCCGCCATCATCCAAAATAGCCGCCGCCTGAAGCGCGCCATCGCGCCCCATGGCCGTGATCAAGGCGGGGCTGACCCCGGCAAAGATCGCCGCTTCGCGGGTGATCATGGGCGGCATCTCTTTCAACGCGGCGATAACCTGCTGGCGTTTGGCGCTCAAGCCCGATGGATCAACATTTTCAGTCACGATCCAGCCCTGCACCGCCGGCGGCGGCACCAACCCGTCTTTTAAGGGCAAAACCATTTTCAGCACCGCCCCCACCGGCGCCATGGTCCAGCCCGCGACCCAGCGCACAAACCCCATCATCGCGGCAGAAAGCGGCGGCAAATCCGAATAAACAGCAATCGATTTGAGCCGCCGATCGTCGACATCGCCCGCTGCCATGGCGGTGATCACCCCTGCCACCATTCGGCTGCCCACCGGCACCGCCACCACTTGACCAATCACAGGGGGGGTGGGCGCGTCATAGCGGTAATCCAGACAGCCATCGTCAAACGGCAACGCCGTGGCCAGCATCACCGCCACACGCGATGGGCTTGAAAGCGGGGGCGGGTTTTGATCAGATAGGGGGGAAGACGTCATCAGATCAGCGCTTTTGATTATATTATTCCTGTCTCGGTACTGGCGAAAACGCATCGCTTGGAGTATAGTCATGCCCACGCGTTGCGGGTCTATATTAGCCCCAGCATTATCTCTTGATCCATCCTAAACCGTAAGGTTCTGCTATGAAACTTTTTCTCGACACCGCCAATCTTGATGACATTGCCGCTCTTGCTGATACCGGCCTTGTCGACGGCGTCACCACCAACCCATCGCTGATCGCCAAGTCAGGCCGTGATTTAATCACCACAATTGGTGAGATTTGCGCCATGGTCGACGGCCCAGTCAGCGCGGAAGTCACCGCCACTGATCCCGACACCATGCTCGCCGAAGGCCGCAAATTAGCGGCGATCGCGGATAACGTCGCGGTGAAAGTCCCGCTCACCCCCGCGGGGCTTAAAACCTGTAAAATTCTTGCGGATGATGGCGTGATGGTTAATGTGACCTTGTGCTTCTCCGCCGCCCAAGCCATGCTCGCCGCTAAGGCAGGGGCTAAATTTATCTCTCCTTTTGTCGGCCGCCTCGATGATATTGGCCGCGATGGCATGGGGTTGATTGAAGAAATCGTCACCGTCTACGCCAATTATGATTTTGCCACGGAAGTGTTGGTCGCCTCCGTGCGCGGGGTTCAGCATGTGATGGATGCCGCTATGATCGGCGCTGATGTCGCCACCGTGCCGCCATCGGTTATCCATGCCATGTATAAACATCCCATGACCGATGCTGGCTTGGCCGCGTTTCTTGCCGATTGGGAAAAAACCGGGCAGTCTATCCTTTAAGGGTAAGGGAAACCAAAGAAGGCGCCGTGATGACAGGTTCTTCTTCCAAAAAAATCAGGGGCGAGGATGTTTTGGCCTTCCTCGCCGCCAACCCGAATTTTCTGATTGAACAAGGCCACGCTGAGTGGCTGTTTCATCCCCAAGAACACGGCGATGTTGTCGATCTCAGCCAAATCATCACCAAACGGGCGCAAGCCGCGTTAAAGCGCAGCACCGCCATCCGCAACAGCCTTGTGGATATCACCACCGCCAATCATGAAACCCAGCAACGCGTTCATCATTTGGCGCTGCTGATTTGCGCGGCTCAAAACAGCGATGAAATCGCCAATCTGGTGGCGGATATTTTGCCCGATTTGATGGATATCGACGCCGCAAGATTGGTCGTGGCAGAAGGCAAGCCGCTAGCCCATCACCCCAAAACCGTCGCCATGGATATTGGGTTTTTGCCGAAACTGACCGGCGGTTCAGCCTATGCTTTGGGCGCGCCACGCGGTTTGCAGGGCGAAGTCTTTCGCAACATCCTTGATCAGACGCCGCCATCCATGGCGTGTATTTTTCTGCCGCGAATCACCCCTGATCAAGATCATGATATGGTGCTGGCTCTCGCCGGGGCAGACGCCGATAGTTTCACCGATGGTCACGGCACGGAATTTCTTGAGTTCATCGCATCCATGCTCGCCGTCGCCTTGATCGCAAGAGGGGCGTGATGACATCGGCGAGTGACGCCCATCGTCTTTGGATGGATTGGCTGCGTTTTGAGAAACGTTATCCGGACAACACCCTTGATGCTTATGACCGCGATCTCAGCCATTGGCTTGATTTTCTGAACGCCGATGGCATCGCCTATGACGCGGTGGAAAAAGGGGTTTTTCGCAATTATCTGGCGCATATGGCGGATCGGCAATTGGCGCGCAGCACCATGGCGCGGAAAGTCGCTTCAATCCGCAGTTTTTACCGCTATGGCCAGCGGTCAGGCCTATATGCCAGCGTTGAAATTGGCTTTATGAAGCCGCCGAAACAGCCACCATCAATCCCAAAGGCCGTGTCGATGCGTGACGCTCAAGATTTGATGGCCGCCATTCAAAACTTGCCCGGCCCCGATTGGATCAAAACCCGAGACCTTGCGGTGCTGATGATTCTCTATGGATGCGGGTTGCGGATTTCCGAAGCCTTGTCTTTAACCCGAAAAGACGCGCCGCTCGGCGAATGGTTGCGCGTCTTGGGCAAGGGCGGCAAAACCCGCGATGTGCCGGTGATTGACGCCGTGCGGCTGGCGGTGGACGCTTGGCTTGCGGTGGCGCCGTTTGATCATGGGCCTGATGGGCCGCTTTTCACCTCAAGCCGAGGCCAAGCCTTGAACGCCCGTTCGGTGCAACGCTTGATGGAAAAACTCCGCTTCGCGCTGGGCTTGGATGAAACCGCCACCCCCCATGCCCTGCGCCATGCTTTTGCCACCCATTTATTGGCCGGCGGCGGTGATCTGCGCGCCATCCAAGCCTTGCTGGGTCATTCGAGCCTCAGCACCACCCAACGCTATACCCAAGTTGATACCGCGGAATTGCAGCAGACGCATCAAGCCACGCACCCCCGAGCAAATCAATGAGCACATCAAGAAGCACGTTCAGGCACACGGCCAAAATCACCCGCTTAAAGTCGGCAGGTTACATCCGCATCAATATGAGTTAAAATGATCGTGACTTGATGATGAGGGTTTGACGAGATGAATATTAATCCAATCGCATGGTTATGGTTGACGCTTGCTATCATCGGGGAGATCATCGGCACCACCTCGTTGAAAGCCTCAAAAGAATTCACCGTCTTAGCCCCAACGCTCTTTATCGTCTTAGGTTATGGCATTTCGTTTTATTTTATGATTCTGACCATGCGGCATTTGCCGGTATCGCTGACCTACGCCTTCTGGTCAGCCTTAGGCATTGTCTTCATCACGATTGTTTCGGCGATGCGGTTTGACGAAAAGCCTGATCTGCCCGCGATTATTGGCATCGGTTTGATCGTCGCTGGGGTGGTAATGATCACGATGTTTTCCAAAATGAAGGCCAGTTAAGCGCGGCCAAATCCTATATGTGAATAGCCCGACCATCCACCGCTAAAGCCGCTTCCTTGACGGCTTCGTTGAGCGTCGGATGCCCATGGCAGGTGCGGGCGATGTCTTCGGCCGATGCGCCAAATGCCATCGCCGTGGCGCATTCATGGATGATCGTTCCTGCTTCATGACCAATGATATGGACACCAAGCACGCGGTCTGTTTCGGCGCAGGCAAGAATTTTCACAAAACCATCGGTATGGCCGGTTGCCTTTGCACGGCTGTTTGCCAGCATCGGGAAGCTGCCCTTGGTATAGGCGATACCCTCAGCCTTGAGCGCCTCCTCACTTTTGCCAAGCGTTGCCACTTCGGGCGCGGTATAGACGATCCCGGGCACGGCGTCATAATCAACATGCCCGGCCTTGCCCGCCATCATTTCCACAACCGTAACGCCATCTTCTTCTGCCTTATGCGCCAGCATCGGCCCATTGATGACGTCACCAATCGCAAATACATCTTCAAGCGAGGTTTCAAATCTGGCATCAACTTTGATCCGGCCTCTTTCGTCCAGCGCCACGCCAGCCTGCTCAAGGCCAAGCCCGTCAACAGCCGGATGACGACCAATCGAAACCAGCGCGACATCTGCCTCGATCGTTTCGGCATCACCACCATTGGCAGGCGCCACCGAAAGGGTCACACCTGTTTTGCTGGCCTTGGCTGATTTCACCGCCGTTTTCAAGCGGAAGGACAGACCTTGCCGTTTGGCAATCGCCAGAAATTTCTTGGCAATCTCGTCATCCATTCCAGGCAGGATACGCGGTAGAAATTCGATGACTTCTACCTCTGCACCAAGTCTGGCCCAGACCGTTCCAAGCTCAAGTCCAATATAGCCTGCGCCAATGACAACCAGCTTCTTTGGCAATTTTGTCAGCGCCAACGCGCCCGTTGAGCTCACAATTCGCTTTTCATCAATCTCGACACCCGGAAGGCTGGAAGCGTGGCTTCCTGTGGCAATCAAAATGCGTGTGCAGCTATAGCTGCCTTTGTCCGACCCCTTGGTTAACGTGACCGCACCGGTGCCATCAATTCTGGCCTCACCATGCAGGCGGGTGATCTTGTTCTTCTTGAACAAAAAATCGATGCCACTTGTCAGGCCGGCGATCGCAACCGTCGTGGTGTTTAGGTTCGTTCCGATTTGGAACGACTTCTTCTATCCACTGATGCTGATGCGTGACCGTGCTGTCTACACCCTCCCTGTTGGCCTGACAAGATTCTTCGGTGAGTACCAAACAGACTGGGCGACCCTCTTCGCCGGCCTCACTATTGCGACTATTCCTCTGGTTATCCTGTTCCTTGTGGCCTCTAAACAGCTCATCTCAGGTCTAACCGCAGGAATGTCCAAGTGACCCGGTTCCTCGGAATAGATGTTGGGGCCTCGGGTCTAAGAGTTTTTGACTCCTCCAGCGATGGCCCGATTGCGAGCATCGATGCCGCTAACTCCTCAAAGAACCGTGAGCAAGATCTAATCGATGGGCTTGAAGGCCTGAAGAGGCAACTGCCCCAGCTAAAGGCTCAAACCGTGTGCCTTGGCATGAGCGGATTCTCCTCTTTGGGGGTATCGGCAAGACAAATCGCAGACACAATAGCTCGGCTCTTGGAGGCAGACTCAGTCATCACCTCGGACATGGTCACCGCTCACTATGCACACTTTGGTGAGTCAGACGGGGTCGCGGTTGTCATTGGAACCGGAGCCCTTGCCTTTGGTATTTCAGGAGACAAACATCTAAGGGTCGATGGCCTGGGTGCATCTCTTGGAGACCATGGCTCCGCTTATTGGATTGGCCTCAGGGCACTTAGAGATTCAGTTAGGGCTAACGAACTTTCCGGAGACAGAGAGTTGCTTCGCGCCTTAGAAGAGGAAGTTGGAGATTCAGCCAACTGGCCGAGACTGTTTGCCAAACAAGAGCTGAGTGAATTCATGGTTGCGGGACTCAGTCGAAAGGTCTCGCAGCTTGGAGATGAGGGAAACCAGCTCGCCGTTGAGATTCTTGAGCGTGCGGGAGAGCTGGCAGCCGAGTCTGCGATTGGGTGTGCGAGGGCAATTGGAGCAAGCCAAATCGGATATGGCGGCTCAGTGCTGCTCGGTAGCGAATTGGTAAGGAATTCGTTCCTAAGCCGTCTTGCGGAGGCCGGCTTAAATTCCGAGGAGCTCAAACACCCCTCTGGGGTAGGTGCCTTGCGAATTGCGGAGGCCGGAGAGAGTGATCGCAGAGGGTTCCTTGTTTCAGAGGGCCTTGCCTATTTTCAAGAGCGAGCAGACTAATGTCCAAGCCAATAGGCGGTTTGCTCCAGGCGGAGGGACTTGCGTCCAGCAAGGAAACAAATTCGTTGACTAGGCGGCTGGTTTGGTCCAGAGACGCCTCACACTTTCGCATCGTCCCAGGGGCAACCCACAGGGCAACCGACCTTGAATCAGTGGCAAAGCTTCTGCGCGTTGCAAATGAGAACGGCTATCCGGTCACCTTTAGATCGGGGGGATCGTCCCTAAGTGGCCAGACCGTGGGCCACGGAGTGGTTGTAGACACCCGCTCAGGCTTTCAATCCTTGGTGGAGATTTCAGAGGACTCGATTACTGCGCAGCCGGGCGTGACCCTAGCAAGACTCAATGGTAACCTTGCTCGAAGGGGCAGAAAGGTCGGGCCAGATCCCGCCTCCATGGTTGCCAGCACCGTGGGCGGTGCCGTGAGCAACAATTCAAGTGGCATGACCTGCGGCACACAGCTCAACAGCTACCGCACCATTCGCTCAGCGAAGCTTGCATTTGCCGATGGCCAAATCTTGGACACCTCAAGACCTGATTCGGATTCCGAGCTCAAGCGAATCAGGCCAGATATCTACGGCCTTTTGGAGAGCACCCGCGACCACATCAGGGGGAATCCAGAACTCAAAAAGCGCATAGAGCAGCTATTCAGTTTGAAAAACACCATGGGCTATTCGCTGAATGCCTTTCTAGATTTCGACGCTCCCGTTGATATCCTGCTTCGGCTTCTGGTTGGGGCAGAGGGCACCCTCGCCTTCCTTGGTCAGGTTGAGCTTGCAACAGTTGAGACTTACGCTCATCGGTCTGCCAACCTATTGCTGTTTGAGAACTTGGACTCAGCAAGCAAACAAATCCCCGAGCTCATCAAACAAGGTCCCGCGGCCATCGAGCTTATTGACGCCACCAGCCTTCACGCCCTGAAGTCGGAAGGCATGCTCCCAAGCCCACTCGACAGCAAGGTCTCGGGTTCCTCAGCAGCCGTGCTCGTCGAATTCGAGGGCCATAGCGATGACGAGATTCAAAAAGCCTCGAGGAGCTTCTCCAAGAAATTCAAAAAGAATCTTGTATTCGCAAGCGCTACCGGTCAACTTCGCAATGACCTCTGGGCAATGCGAAAGGGTCTTTACGCAGTGGTAGCAAAAGCGAGACCAACCGGAACTACCGCTCTCCTCGAGGATGTTGCAGTGCCACCCGAGAAGCTTGCCGAGGCCTGCAGGCTTCTTAGTGAAGCATGTGAGTCATTCGG
>CAJXME010000052.1 GCA_913056245.1 uncultured Alphaproteobacteria bacterium
TTCGTTGGTTTGCTTCGGCCAAAGATATTCCACCATGGCTTGGATTTGGATTGCACGTTCTCAGGCGCTTCCGCTTGGTCTTGACCTTTGATGATGGTCAGCAATGCCGATTTGGCTTGATCGCGAAACTCATCATAGCGTTGGTTAAGATCATCGATCTGCGGCAATACATATTTATCGTGGATTTGCTTAACCATCCCGCGCAATTGCAACCCTAGGAATTCATAACTAGGGCCATCGGGCACGGATAATTCCGCGGTGACGCGCACCAGCAATTCATGCACCGCCATGCGTTCGAGTTTCAAATCCACCAGACGAGATATGGGTAATCCCGTGAGGCTTGCCGCTTCTTGCGCGTCCTTAAAACTGACCCAAGAATGATCGGGGTGAAACAGCGTGATCTGGTTGTTCAGATGATGGGGGATGGTGGAATTAAGGCCGGGATTCCAAGCATTAAATTCGGCGTTAAATTCCGAACTTGTATTTTGAGTTTTGGGCTGATCCATCGCTGTCTTTTTGGTCATGGGATCGCCTCAAGAAAAAAGCCGGGGCATAACACCCCGGCTTTTGTTTGTTTTATGCTTCAGCAGGCTTGCCTTTGATCTTGTCGTAAATGACTTTGAACAGAGGCAGGAGGATCAAGATGATCGCGATCACCGTGATCGGCCCTGCAATCGGACGGGTGAAGAAAATGCTGAAATCACCGTCTGACAGCAACAAGGACTGTCTGAGTTTCGGTTCAGCAATCGGCCCAAGGACGATCGCCAACACCGCAGGCGCCACAGGGTAGTCAAGGATGCGCAAGAAGAACGCACCAACACCCACAAACACCATCAGCCACACATCGAACATGTCCATATAAGCGGCGTAAGTGCCGACCAAAGACAAGACGAAGATCAATGGCGCAAGAATGGTAAAGGGCATCCGCAACATCCACAGGAAGACCGGGATGAAAGCAAGGTTAACCAGAACCGCCACCAAGTTGGAGACATAGAATGACCCAATCAACGGCCAGACGAAGTCAGGCTGATTGGTGAAGAGAAGCGGTCCAGGCTGAAGCCCCCAGATCACCATCCCCGCCAGCAAAACCGCCGTGGTGGGTGACCCCGGAATACCAAGCGTCATCATTGGAAGCATAGCGCCGGTCGAAGCAGAGTTATTCGCCGCTTCTGGTGCCGCCACCCCATCGATGGCGCCTTTGCCATATTCTTTAGGGTTCTTCGACAGCATTTTGGTCACGCCATAAGACATCAATGACCCCGGCGTTGCCCCCGCGGCGGGAAGAATCCCAACAAAGAAGCCAAGCAATGAGCCGATGAGCGTGCCACGCCACGCTTCTTGAAAGCGCTTCATGGCGTCAATCATGCTCGCCCAAGACACATCCACCTTAGACATAGAACTGCCATAACGTGAGGTGTTGATCGTCCAGATCATCTCACCGATACCGTAAACACCAATCGCCAGCACCAAGAAGCGGATGCCATGGGAGAAACCGGTAATATCAAAGAAAATCAGACGTGGTTCACCAGAAATAATGTCAAAGCCTACCGTGGCCAAAACCAGACCAAAGCAAATCGAGAACAAGGTTTTCGGAATGTCATCACCGCCAAGGCCAACAAAGGTCGCAAAGGCCAGCAGCATCAAGGCAAAGATTTCCGGGTTGCCGAAGGACAAAGCCACTGACGCCAGCAAAGGTGCGAAAGCCGTGAACAACACGTTTGATACCGTGCCGCCAATGAAAGAGGCTAACGCGGCTGCCACCAAGGCGACATGGGCCATGCCTTTCATCGCCAAAGGACGACCATCAAAAGTTGTGGCCACCGCGGTTGATGCCCCGGGAATCCCAAGGGTAATGGACGAGATCGCCCCGCCATACATGGCGCCGTAATAAATCGCCGCCAAGAAAATCATCGGCGATGTTGCGCCGCCCGTGAAACTTTGAATGACAAAGGTAAAGGGCAAAAGAATTGCCACGCCGTTAACAGAGCCAAGCCCAGGCATTGCGCCAACGAAAAGGCCAACAACAACACCGATGACCGCCAAGCCGAGATTGATAGGCTCTAGCGCGATCAGAATGCCGTTAAACAGAGAAAGTAGTATTTCCATTATTATTTTTCCTCCTACCGTTTCGCGCTCTAAAGGAACATGTCATAAAGCGGGATGAACAAAGGCTCTAAGTAACCCTTCGGCAGAACAATGCGCATGGCAATGTCAAAGAAGAAGAAACTGAAAACCACGAGACTTACGGACACAAGCGAGGTGATCCCCCATCCATGGCGCCCTAAAAAGCGCATGTAATAGATCATGAAGACCAGGATACCGCCGTAAAAGCCAATAATATGAATAAGGATCAAGAATCCGAGAAGCCCCATCCCGACAAAAAACAAGGTACGCTTGCCATAACTGTCGAGGAAAGGCTCCTCAGAGACTGAAGGTGGGGATTTTTTACGGTACCAGTTGATACCAATCCACACACAGCTGACCAGCATAATCGCTGATAGCCAGAAGGGCCAGAACCCGCTTCCTGGGCCTTCGCCATCGATCATACCAATATTGGCAAACCGAGGCACATCAGGGTCCCAAGCGGGGGGTTCCCCGCTCTTCCACATAAGGTAGACGGAGAAGAACCCCAATAAAACCGCTGTTACAATTTCAGCACGACGCATGTCAAAATTCCTCCCCGTCTATTTTATTGGTTATTTAATGGCGCCAGAAGCACGCAAGATGCTTTCATGACGGTTACGCTGAGTGGTCCAGTAATCACGCAGAGCCTGACCAGCCATGAAATCACCCATCAAAGACTTTGATGACTTGTATTTCTGCCAATCGGCTGAATTGTACACTTTGGTGAACAGGTCTGTGTAGTAAGCAAGCGCTTCATCAGACATGCCTGGTGCACCCACAACAGCGCGCTGCATGAAGTAGCTGAAATCCGCACCCTTTTCTTTCAGGGTTGGGACATCAGGGAACATTGGCAGACGCTCATCGGTAAAGGCCACCAATGGAACCATATCGCCGGACTCATAGAAACCAAGCGCTTCTGATGGGTTGTTCACAGAAGAGTTGACCTGCTTACCAGCAACGTCTTTAGCAACAGCGCCGCCGCCCTTGTATGGGATGTACTTGATATCCAAGCCATAGTTGTTGTTCAGGAAGTCGGTAATGATGTTGTCTTCTGAATTCTTACCGGTACCACCCATGACCCACTTGTTGCCATCGGCTTTGGCTTTAGCCAAGAAGTCTTCAAATGTCTTCAGACCGCTGTCTTTGTGAACCCAAAGCAAGAAGGTATCTTCAGCCATACGGCCAACAGGTGCGAATGACATGATATCAACATCGATACCAGGCTGACGCAGTGGCGTGGTGAAGAAAGAGTTCAAGGTCACCATGATGGTGTGATCTGGATCGGCTGCTTTTTTCGCTGCGATCAGTGCTTCAGCACCTGAACCACCGGATTTGTTGGTTGGGACCAACGGACGGTTCGCCAGATTTTCCTTTTCCACGATGGATTGCATGAGACGCGCCATTTTATCGGCACCACCGCCCTTACCAGCCATGATGATGAAATCAACTGGTTTGGTTGGCTCCCAAGCGTTTGCCACGCCAACAGTTGCCACTGTTGCCATCGCAAGCCCGGCTACACCAATAGCCATAGATTTGAACATATTCATATATTCCTCCATTTAGTGCGGGGTTGCCCCCAGTTTTTTTAGTTTAGAGGGTTTTCCCCCCTTTATAAGATGCCATTCTTAACGATGGCTTAGTGAAAGTATCGATCGCCTTGTTAACCTTTTATCAGTTGACGAAGATGACCGGCATGCTCGCGTGGTCGACAACATGTTGAGTGACGCCACCCACCACACGCTCAAGGTTTTTATTCGAACTATATGCCCCTAAGACCAGAATCTCGGCCCCGCTCTCAGCGGCTTTGGATAAAATTGAAGCCCCAACATCCCCTTTATCATTAGTCAAAACGATCTTTGCTTCAACCCCATGATCAGTCAAATAATCTTGTAATTCTTCAGGGGAAACTTTAATCGGCTCAGACGTATTGGTGATGATCGTGACGTCATCAGCCGCGCAGAGCAAAGGCATGGCTTGAACCACCGCACGCGAAGCGACGACGGACCCATCCCAAGCAATCGCAATATTCTTACCCAATTGCTTGGGCAATTTGCCTTTCGGCTCTGGACACATCATCACGGGACGGCCAGTGCTGAACAATGCCGCTTGCAACGTGTTCGTGCCGATATTCCGATCACGGTCAGGCTTTGCGACAGCGGTCATATCAGAGATCAAACCGTAATGCCTAATCACATCAATTTGACGGCCTTGTTCTTCGATGAAGGAGACGGTGACCTTTTTGCGATCATTCTTTTCCGCCATCTCCGCATCATTGGCTTTTGCTAAGGCGGTAATTTCGTCACGCAGGCCTTGTTCTTGAATGTTGAGAATCTCCGTTGATTGATCGATGATTTGTTTCTTCATTTCCGGAGAAACAGCCACGCCATAAGGGATCAAATCCTCAGGGCGTGACCGACAATGGGTGACTTGCACATGCGCGTTAAACCCTCGTGCCAACGCCACCGCGTGAGCAAAAACGTTATCACCTTTTCCATCACCTCTGACGGGCACAAGAATTTTACGCATCGGTTACTCCCCTAGAACAAGCCTTCGATTTGGCCTGCTTCATTGAGCATAATACTCTCCGATGCAGGTACAGAAGGAAGCCCTGGCATTGTCATGATCTCTCCGCAGATGACAACGACAAACCCAGCACCCGCGCTTAGACGAATCTCGCGTACGGGCACGGAGTGACCCAAGGGGGCACCACGGCGGTTTGGATCGGTTGTAAAGCTATATTGTGTTTTTGCCATGCAGACGGGGAGGTTGCCATATCCGGCCTCTTCCCATTCTTTCAGCTGGTTGCGGATTTTGGCGTCGGCAAGAACTTCGTCTGCGCGGTAAATGCGCTTTGCAACTGTCTCGATCTTCTCAAAGAGGGAGACGTCATCGTCGTAAAGCGGCGCGAAATTTGCCATATCCGCATCTGCAATCTCTGCAACGCGGGTTGCGAGCTCAACCGTCCCTTCCGAGCCTTTTTCCCAATGCTGGCACAAGATGGCCTCGGAGCCGTGCGCTTCAACAAAGTCCTTGACCGCTTGCACTTCTGCATCCGTGTCGGTGACAAAGTGGTTAATCGCAACGACCACAGGCACGCCAAAGCTTTTGACGTTTTCGATGTGGCGACCGAGATTTGGGCACCCTGCTTTCACGGCCTCTACATTTTCTGCGCCAAGGTCTGCTTTTGCGACACCACCGTTCATTTTCATGGCACGCACAGTGGCAACGACGACGACAACCGAGGGCGCAAGGCCCGCTTTGCGGCATTTGATGTTCATAAATTTTTCAGCACCAAGGTCTGCGCCAAAGCCTGCCTCTGTAACAACATAATCTGCGATTTTCAGAGCGGTTGTTGTGGCCATGACCGAATTACACCCATGTGCGATATTGGCAAAAGGTCCACCATGAACAAAAGCAGGGTTATTTTCCAGCGTTTGAACGAGATTGGGCTGCATAGCATCTTTGAGCAAGACGGTCATTGCGCCGTCAGCTTTGACATCCCGACAATAGACTGCCGATTTATCACGACGGTATCCAATGATGATATCGCCAAGCCTTTTTTGAAGATCCTCGAGAGAGGTGGCAAGGCATAGGATTGCCATAACTTCTGAGGCGACGGTAATATCAAAACCTGTTTGACGCGGATAGCCATTGGGCACGCCACCAAGGCTTGTAACTATATCACGTAGGGCGCGATCGTTCATATCCATGACCCGACGCCACGTGACGCGGCGCTGATCGATCTCAAGCTTGTTTCCCCAATAGATATGGTTGTCGATCATGGCTGAGAGGAGATTATGCGCTGAGGTGATCGCATGAAAATCGCCTGTGAAATGAAGGTTCATATCTTCCATGGGAACAACTTGGGCATAGCCGCCTCCTGCCGCGCCGCCCTTCATACCAAAGCACGGGCCGAGTGAGGCTTCGCGGATACAAATCGCTGCGCGCTTGCCTATGCGGTTTAGACCGTCTCCTAAGCCAACCGTTGTTGTTGTCTTGCCTTCCCCCGCAGGTGTCGGGTTTATGGCAGTTACAAGAATGAGCTTGCCGTCATCATTGCCCTGTACCGAATTTATGAAGTCTTGACTGACTTTTGCTTTGTCATGGCCGTAAGGCAGCAAATGTTCTGTTGGAATATCCAATTTTGCACCAATCTCTTGAATTGGCTTTTTATTGGCTTCACGCGCAATCTCGATGTCTGATTTGTAACCCATTGCAAATTTCCCTTAAGCAGCGGCTGATCGTTTGGTTGCGTATACGGGAGTATACCTGCACAGCGCTTTGCGATTGCGACATTTCCGTCGTCTCTTGCGGCGCAGCACGGGTTAGAGGTTTCGCATTGGAAACCTTCGCTGCAAAAGGAAATCGGCGATTTGATTGCAGTGTGGGGAAGTTTGCACAACATTCGTACCGTCCTGACAGCAGCGGCCTTTCTCTCTTGTGCTTTTGCTGTCATGTAAGCCGACTGGCGAGCTGTCCGTTACGACCAAAGAGTCTTTTGCGCGCGCTCTGCGGCCTCTTGATCAAAGTTGCCAGTCCCCAACTCGTTATCTGTTACTTCGCGCAAAATATCACCGATGCTGGGAATGTCCTTCGGTTTATCGCCTTCCCAGAGATGAAAGCGAATGACCGACTTTGTGCAATGAATATAAACCTCTTCAACGGTGATATGGATGACCGTTTTTGGCAGATGAGTTTGACGTTGAAATTTGGCGCATAGGTCTTTGTCTGTCCTGAGCTTTGCATGACCATTAACGCGGACCACATCACGGATCTTCGGGATCATAAACATAAGAGAGACGCGACCATCTCGCACGATGTTGCGCAGACTGTCGAGGCGGTTGTTACCGCGCCAGTCAGGCATCAAAAGAGTTTTAGGATCGGCAATCGCAACCACGGGGCCATCATCGCCGCGCGGGCTTGCATCTATTCCTTCTGGTCCAACCGTGGCCAGCACGCAAAAACGAGAAGCTTCAATCCATTTTGTATAAAGCAGTGTAAGATGATCGGCCCCTTTGCGTTTGGCACCTTCACTGACCACTCCATAAAGCGCATTGAGTTCATCTATCGTATTAAGAAACTCCATCAAATCCCGCATCTTTCATTAATCTATTTGAATGTGTCTCAATCGTCGTCTCAAGTTGTTCCATAAATTGATCCTGAGGCAATCCCTGCAAAATAGGATCCAGAAATTCGACAACGGCAAGCCCCTTTTGGCGCATAATGCCGTATTTGGGCCAAAACAAACCAACATTTGTTGCGGCGGGCACGCAGGCCTGTTTGGTTTCTGAGTAGAGGACATATGTCCCGATTTTGAAGGGTTTGTGCTCGCCTGGTGCAACGCGCGTGCCTTGGGGGTAGATGATCAATTGACCTGCGGGTGCGGTCCCTGATTGCACATTGACGAGCATTT
>CAJXME010000053.1 GCA_913056245.1 uncultured Alphaproteobacteria bacterium
ACTTTTCTTCTAATATATGGTTCACAAACTGCTGAGATAGGCAAAGCTGATTGTACTCTTGTTGGAATCCCTAATTTTTCTAAAGAATTTTGAAGTGCTAAAGAATTCATTACTGTCGCTAACATTCCCATATTATCACCAGTTGTTCTATCCATCCCTTTTGAAACTCCTGTAACTCCTCTAAAAATATTTCCTCCTCCGATCACTAAACAAAGTTCTGTTCCAAGATCAACGACATCTTTGATTTCATTAGATACAGAATTAAGCATATCTGGACAAATTCCAAAATCATTATTACCCATTAGAGCTTCACCAGACAATTTTATTAAAACTCTTTTCCAATATAATTTTTTCAAAATCTAACTTTCTATTGATTTGCAGTAGCCGCAACTTCGGCTGCAAAATCTTTTTCCTCAACTTCAATGCCCTGGCCTAAAATTAATATTTTAAATGAATCAATTATAACTTCAGTCCCTAATTCACTTGAATATTGTTTTAATATATCTTTTATTTTAGTTTTTCCATCGATAACAAAAGTTTGTTCTAATAAAACTACTTCTTCACAAAATTTTCTAATTCTGCCTTCAACCATTTTTTCTGCAATATCTTTAGGTTTACCAGATGAAATAGCTTGTTCTATTAACACTTGTTTCTCTTTATTTACAATTTTAGGATCTAATCCATCAAGATTTAATGAAATAGGATTTGAAGCAGCTATGTGCATAGCCACCTTTGTGCCAACTTCTAAATTTTTTTCTTTTTCAATACCGCTAAATTTTACTACAGAAATTATTTTACCAATTCCTTTTTCTAAAGCTGAATGGACATAAAAAAAATTCATGCCTTCGGTATTATCAAAAAAATGAGCTCTCCTAATTGTAATTTTTTCTCCGATTTTAGCTATTAAATTTACTAGGTTATCTTTTACGCTTATTCCATTTTGCATTTTAGTTTCGTCCAATTTTGACATATCGCTTTTAACATTAAAATTTATATCGGACAGTTCCTTGCAAAAATTAATAAAGTCTTTATTCTTTGCAACAAAATCTGTTTCACTATTAATTTCTATTAAAGAAACGTTACCTTGCTCTTCCTTAACTAAAGCTAAACCTTCTGAAGCAGTTCTGCTCATTTTTTTTGATGCTTTTGCTATTCCTTTTTTTCTGCTCGTCCCCGAAGGGCCTCGCACCGGCGATGGGTTCATCCCGGTTCTTCGTGAAGGCTGGGCAATTGTCCGGCAGACACCGGGGCTCCTGCGTTTCCTGATCGCGCGCATGTTCTATGCCGATGCGCTGGTCACGTCGATCCATCCTGAAACCAAGCGGGTGCATACGTCATTTTCCATGGTGGGGGCATCGACCGGGCGCTTGTCCTCGTCAGACCCTAATCTTCAGAATATCCCGATCCGCACCCCTGAAGGGCGGCAGATCAGAACCGCTTTTGTGCCGGAAGATGGCGCGGTGTTGATCTCAGCCGATTATTCGCAAATTGAATTGCGGCTGGTGGCGCATATCGCCAAGGAAGCCAGCATGATCGAAGCGTTCAACCATGGGGTGGATATTCACGCCCAGACCGCTTCAGAAGTCTTTGGTGTGCCGCTCGATGAGATGACCGCGGAAACCCGCCGCCGCGCCAAAGCGATTAATTTTGGCATTATCTACGGCATTTCAGGCTTTGGCCTCGCGCGGCAATTGGGCATCGCCCGCGGTGAGGCGCGATCTTATATTGAGGCTTATTTTGAACGCTTCCCTGGCATCCAGCAATATATGAGCGATATGAAATTGCAGGCGCGTGAAGATGGCTTTGTGGAAACGTTGTTTGGACGCAGGCTTTATATCCAAGGGATCACCTCGTCAAATGGCGCGCAACGCGGCTTTGCGGAACGCCAAGCCATCAACGCGCCGATCCAAGGCACGGCGGCGGATATCATCAAGCAAGCCATGGTGCGGATGCCAAAAGCGCTTTGCGAAGCGGGATCACCGGCGCGGATGTTGCTTCAAGTTCATGACGAATTGATTTTTGAATGCCCGAAAGACGCGGCGGAAGACGCGATTGCCCTCATCAAGCAAGTGATGGAAAGCGCAAGCAAGCCTAATCTTGATCTTGCCGTGCCATTGATCGCCGATGCGTCCATGGGCGCGTCATGGGATGAAGCGCATTAAGTTTATGGGGCCGAAATTTTATTCGCCGCGGGCACGTTTCGCCATTTTGGCCAAAGCGCGTCGGGAATCCCCGGGGGTGAGCATCCGTTCTGGGGTATTGATGCGCAAATAATCCTCGCCATTGCTCAAATCAATCCCATCGGTGTCGATGCCAATCATGCGCCAGGCGTCGCCGGTCTTATGATGGGCGTGAGCATAGGCGGCGATAGCGTCAGCGTGATCGTCGTTCATATGCTCGATGATCTCTTCTGCCGCTTCATCAAGACGGGGGCTGTCGGCCATGATATCCGATGCTTCCAGCCAATGGATGCGGCCAAACCCGCCGATCAAATGCGCGCGGGTAACGGTCAAGCGATAGAGATTAAAATCCTTAAACCCAGCATAAATGGCCGCCTCGGGATGGCGCGCGACAAAGCGATCGGTCAAGGCTTGATCATTAATCACCGAAATATGCCCCTGAACCGATACCCGCTGGCTGGCGAGGGTTTCGGCGTGACGGTCGCCATCGAGCAATAAAGACGCTTGAGGGTTTTTCTTCAAATTCGTCGTGTGATCCGCAAGGTCAGACAGCATCATCAAGGGGCTGGCGTCACAATCAGCGGCGATCAGCACAAGGCTGTTGTAAGGCTCGCCGGTTTCCGCATCAAGCGTGGCCAGTCCCGCTTTGCCGCAGGATCGCATCAGCTGCCGCGCTTGATCAGCAGGGGAAGGAAGGGCAGGGTCTTCTTTGGCGGTCATGTCAGCCTCGATGCGGTGGTCAATTAAGTCAAATTTGCCATAGTCTGCCATGGCGATGCCATGATCTTGCCCCTAAATATGGTATATATAAAATGATGTTCAATTATTGTTGATGGAAAGATCGTTATGGCTCACCGAATTGCGCTTGTGGATGATGACCAGCATATCATCACCTCTGTTTCCTTGATGCTTGATGCGGAAGGGTTTGAAGTCGACACTTATAGTGATGGGGAGCAGGCGCTGATTGGCCTGCGCCGCCGTCCGGCGGATTTGGCCATTCTGGATATTAAAATGCCGCGCATGGACGGGATGGAATTGCTGTCGAAGATTCGCGAAAACAGCCATTTGCCGGTGATCTTTCTCACCAGCAAAGACGATGAATTGGATGAAGCCCTTGGATTGCGAATGGGCGCTGACGATTATATCACCAAGCCGTTTTCGCAACGGCTCCTGCTCGAACGGGTGCGGGCGGTGTTGCGCCGGGCGGAACAAACCGATCAAACCTCTTCGGAAAGCGCCATTAATATTGGCCAATTGTCGATTCAGCCCGATCGCCATTCCTGCACTTGGAAAGGGGATGATGTGAAATTGACGGTCACGGAATTTTTGATTCTGTCGGCTTTGGCCAAGCGTCCCGGGGTGGTTAAAAACCGCGATCAGTTGTTGGACGCGGCTTATGGGGAGACGACGTATCTGGATGATCGGACGATCGATAGCCATATCAAACGCCTGCGCCGCAAATTCCGCGATGTTGATCCTGAATTTGATTCGATTGAGACGCTCTATGGAGTCGGGTATAAATATATAGAGGCTTAACCGCCTGCCCCGTCACCACTTGATAAGGATCAACCATGGCGTTGGATGCTCCCAAACCATCGCGGGTTTCATTGCTCACCTTGCGGATTCTGGTGATCATTGTCTTCCCCACGGCGATGTTCTTTATTGGGCTTTTGCATCTTGATCAATATCGCGACACGGTGTTGGAATCAGAATTGGACGCGCTTTATCGCCAAGGCAATACTTTGGCGCGCACCATTGGTCTTGCCGATGCGGAATATTCGGTGCAGGCACAGCGCCGCATTTCAGAATTAACCATTCACCGCGCCCAGCAATTGATCGCGTCTATTCCTGACGCGCGGATTCGCATTTTCCAGCCCAATGGCGCGATGATTATTGATAGCGCGGATGGCGGTGGGCTTTACCCCCAAAACATCAAAGTCACGCCGCGCGATGACATGGTGCAATCGGACATCACGCGCTGGTTGCAGGGCATGGTATCGTCGTTGGCGGCGGTCTTGTCACCGCAAGACAATTACCCTCTTTATCGCGATGGCCGCTATCTATCGGTTGAAGATTTCCCTTTGGTGAAGCCAGCCCTTTTGGGCGAGCCAACTCGCATGATCATGCGCGATCGCAAAGGCAAATTGATCCTTGGGGTGGCCTTGCCGATCCGCAACCTGCGGGTGGTGCGTGGGGCGTTGCTGGTGACCGCTTCCGGTGAGCAAGCAGAACGGGACATCACCGAAGTGCAATACACCTTCTTTCAGGTGTTTTTTGGCATCTTGATGATCACCATCATTCTGGGGATGTATTTATCGCAATCGATTGTGGGGCCGATCACCACCTTGGCCAGACGCGCCAATCAAGTGCGGCTTAATCAAGGGCAATCGCTCACCTTGCCTGATTTGATCAACCGCCGTGATGAAATTGGCATTTTGGCGCGGGATTTATCGGCCATGACCGATGAATTGAACGCGCGGATGAAAGCGACGGCTTCTTTCGCGGCGGATGTCTCCCATGAATTGAAGAACCCGCTGACGTCACTGCGTTCGGCGGTGGAAACCATGGCGCGGCTCGACGACAAAGCCCAGCAAGACAAATTGATGCAGATTATTTTGGATGATGTGGGGCGGCTCAATCGCTTGATCAGTGATATTTCCGCCGCCAGCCGTTTGGATGCGGATTTATCAGAAGCGGAATATGAAACCATCGATCTTGGTGATCTGATTCGCAATTTCGTCAATTCCCGCCGCTTGACGCTGGACGGCCAGTCGAAAGTCGCTCTGCAATTTCAGACGCCCAAAACACCAGTGATGGCGCGGGTGGTGGTCGACCGTTTGGTGCAGGTCTTGGATAATCTTTTTGTCAACGCGACCTCGTTCAGCCCCGATGGCGGTGTGATTGTGCTTTCTTTGCAGCGCAAAGGCGATGACGCGGTGGTGACGATGGCCGATGATGGCCCGGGAATTCCTGAAAACAAACGCGACACCATTTTCAACCGCTTTTACAGCGAACGTCCTGAAGGAGAGACCTTTGGTCGCCATTCGGGGCTTGGGCTGTCCATCTCACGTCAGATTATTGAGGCGTTAGGGGGCAAGATCACCGCCAATAATCGCAAACGCCGCCGCGGGGCATTCAAAACCGGCGCGGAGATGGTGATTGCCCTGCCGATTGTGAAGACGCCGAAAAGAAAATAATTCCCCCAAGAGGGATCAGGCTTCTGAAGTGTTCGGCAATGGTGTATAAAACCTTATGACCAAATCATCCCTTCCAGAGCCGCCGCAATTGGTGCTTATTGTCGGTCTTGCTGGCGCTGGATATTCAACGGCGTTGAATGTCCTCGAAGACGCGGGCTATTCCGCTGTTGATAACCTGCCTTTTGCGCTGATCAACCAAATCATCAGCCTTGAAGTGGAAACCAACGATAAAAAACTGGCAGTGTCGGTGGATAGCCGAACGTCTGGCTTTGATGCCAGCGGGTTGATCCCGTTGATGAAAGACATTCGGCATCGGCTTGGGGATCGCGTCAAACTGGTTTTTCTCACCGCGTCTGAAGTTGAATTGGCGCGGCGTTTTAACGCCACCCGCCGCCATCACCCCCTTGATGATCACAACGAAGGATTGGCAGGCGCCATCCGCCGCGATTGGCAGCAATTGGAAAAGATCAGCGCGATTGCTGATATTGCCATCGACACGTCTGGCACCAGTCCCACCCATTTCCGAACAGCTTTGCTGTCGCAATTGGGGGTTCTGCCAAAAGGCAAATTGCCCGTGATGGTCAGCAGTTTTTCTTATCGGCGGGGGCTTCCCAGCGATACCGATATGGTCTTGGATATGCGGTTTCTCGACAATCCCCATTGGCAACCCGATCTTGCGCCTTTGACAGGTTTGGATGCGGCGGTGGCCGATTTCATTAAAGCCCATGATCGGTTTGACGCGACCATGACTTCGCTTGAAGCGATGTTAAACGAAATGTTGCCGCGCTTTGCCGCGGAAGGACGCCCGCAATTCAGCATCGGCTTTGGCTGCACCGGCGGCCGTCATCGGTCGGTCTTCACGGCTGAATATGTGGCGGCAATGATCCGCGCCATGGGGCATGAGGTCAGCGTTAAGCATCGCGAGTTATAACCCTTTTGACGATGAGCTTGAACCGAGGCGCATTTGGCGTAGATTGCTTTTGACAGCAGGGTTTGATATATCAAATTCACATTCTATAGAACGGTGATGAACAATGACAATGGATTACAGTGTAGCGGATATTAGCCTCGCCGAATGGGGCCGCAAAGAGATCGCCATCGCGGAAGTGGAAATGCCAGGATTAATGGCGCTTCGCGATGAATATAAAGGTAAGAACCCTCTGGCGGGAGCGCGCATCGCGGGCTGTCTGCATATGACGATTCAAACCGCGGTTTTGATTGAAACCTTGGCTGATCTAGGCGCCGATATTCGCTGGTCATCCTGCAATATTTTCTCGACCCAAGACCAAGCCGCCGCGGCGATCGCCGATCGCGGGATTCCGGTTTTTGCCCATAAAGGCGAGACGCTGGAAGAATATTGGGCCTTTGTTGATAAAATCTTCGACTGGTCTGATGGCGAGCCCGCCAATATGATTCTCGATGATGGTGGTGATGCCACGATGTATATCTTGCTTGGCGCGAAAGCCGAAGCAGGGGAAAACGTCATTGCTGAGCCGACCTCCGAAGAAGAAACATACCTGAAAGCGCAAATTCAAAAGCGTTTGGCCTCCAGCCCTGGGTGGTTCACCGCCCAGCGTGACGCCATCAAAGGCGTGTCCGAAGAAACCACCACGGGCGTGCTTCGTCTCTATCAATTGGCGGAAAAAGGCGAATTGCCTTTCCCAGCCATCAATGTCAATGACAGCGTCACCAAATCCAAATTTGACAACCTCTATGGCTGTCGGGAATCGCTGGTTGATGGCATCCGCCGCGCCACCGATGTGATGCTCGCGGGTAAAGTGGCTGTGGTCGCAGGTTATGGCGATGTTGGCAAAGGCTCGGCCGCGTCTTTACGTCAGGGCGGCGCTCGCGTCATGGTCACGGAAATTGACCCCATCTGCGCGTTGCAAGCGGCGATGGAAGGCTATGAAGTCGTCACCATGGATGAAGCGGCGAAGAAAGCCGATATCTTCGTGACCGCAACAGGCAATAAAGACGTCATTAATCTTGACCATATGCGTGAGATGAAAGACCGCGCGATTGTCTGCAACATCGGCCATTTTGATAACGAAATTCAGGTCGATGCC
>CAJXME010000054.1 GCA_913056245.1 uncultured Alphaproteobacteria bacterium
CGATCACGCCAAAATTACTGTTCAAAAACCCAGCGATTTCCGCGCCATAAGGGCCAATCCAATTGGCGGTATCGGCGGAAATAGACGTCACGTTATTGGCGCTGGGGTCAGCGTCATCGGCGCTGATCAAGGCCGCCATCAGCCCAAAGCCAAGAATCAAAAACACCAGCCCAATGATTTCTTCCACCCGGCGGCTCAAAAACGTTCGGATGGGCGCGGAAATTAATGGGGCAGGTTGGTCACGGTCGTTCATGGCGAAACTATGGGCTAAAACTGTGGTGATCTCAAGGCAGGCGGTTATCAAGCGAAGGTTATGGCAGACTTTTTGGCGTGATGCGCGCCGAAAATAAGTCCGCTTTCTTTCTATAGCATATCTGGATCGCTTTTGGTCATAATTCCTGTTTCTTAATCTTCCTCTTAGGGCTGGTGATTTTATCCGCATCATATGGACAGCGCCCAACCCCACGGCTACACTCCTTCGCATGTCGAACCAAACCAAGCCTATCCCGCTCCAGCCTGCGGTTTTCTTTGATCGCGACGGCGTCTTAAATGTCGATACCGGCTACACCCACCGCGTTGAGGATTGCCAATTGATCCCCGGGGCGGCGGCGGCGGTGCGCATGGCCAATGACGCGGGCTATAAAACGCTGGTTGTTACCAATCAAGGGGGGATTGCCCTTGGCTATTACACCCAAGACATGATGCTCACGTTTCACGATCATCTGACCGCGCTGATCTATGCTGAAACCGGCGGCGTGATTGATGATCTGCGGTTTTGCCCCCATCATCCGAATGCCGCTGATCCAGCCCTCAAGCATTGCGATTGCCGCAAACCAAGCCCTAAGATGATCCTTGATCTGGCCGCCGAGCATCACATTGATCTGGCCGCCAGCATCATGATTGGCGATCGCGACACTGATGTCGAGGCGGGCGAGGCCGCTGGATGCCGCGGCGTCTTATTCACCGGCGGGCGGCTTGATTTGGCCTTAAAGCCTCATATTTTATAGATAGGAGGCGATATGAACCCCATCGCTAAAAACACCGCACCTGCGAATGACTCAACCCATATCGCGGATATTGATGCCGCGGATATCATCGTGGTTGGCGGCGGGCTTGTGGGGTTTGCCACCGCGCTCAGCATGGCGCAAGCCGGCGCATCCGTGACCCTGCTTGATCGGGGGCATTCGGGTGGTATGGGCAAAACCGCCAAACCTGATAGCATCCGCACCACCACGATCAACCCAGCCAGTTTTCAGCAATTGATGGCGCTCGGCGCGGTCGAGGCCATGGCGGAAGATCAACGCCCCTTAACGCCCATGCGCCAGATCAAAGTGAGCGATGCGCAATCGGAATCGCGGCCACGCTTTGCCAAGTCGGATCACCTGATCGCTTGGGAAGAGCCTTCTTCCGATGCGCCGCTCGGCTATGTCTTCCGCAACCAAGATATGGTGACGGTGTTGTCAAAATTAGCGCAAGCGCATCCCTTAATCACAATTCGTGATGGCGTCACCGTCACGGATTTCACCGCGCGCCACCCCCAATTGGGCGATGCGGCGGCGGCGGTTTATCTCGACAATCAAGACAATGAGCCGCAAATTCTCGCTGCCCGTCTGGTGGTGGCCGCCGATGGCCGCAACAGCCCCATCCGCAAAGCCGCCGCCCTTCGCGCGATTACCCGCAAGCCGGGGCAAACCGCGATTGTCGCCGATATTCGCACGTCAAAACCGCATCAGCATTTAGCCTGGCAACGTTTTCTGGATGGCGGGCCGGCGGCCTTGATGCCGCTTGATGACGACCGTTTGATGGCCTTGGTCTGGACCTTGCGAGATGACGACGCGCGCGTCTTAATGGCCGCTGATGACGCTTCTTTTCAGCAAAGCCTGATGGAGCATTTCGGCGATGGCTTTGGCACGCTGACCCTTGCCAGCGAACGCAAGACATGGCCGCTCGAATTGAGCCATGTGTTGCGCCCCACCGCATCGCGTCTGGTTTTGGTTGGCGATGCCGCCCATACGATCCATCCTTTGGCGGGTCAGGGGTATAATCTTGGGCTGGGCGACGCCAAAGCCCTTGGCAAATTGGTCAAGGAAGCGCGCCTTGAAGGCCGTGATTATGGCGATCGTTTGGGACTTCAACAATACCGGCGGCGGCGGCTGGCGGAAACCGCATCCATGACCTTGGCCACCGATGGGCTGAATTCCGTGTTTTCTTTTGGTCATCCCTTGGCGAAAGCCGTCACTGGCATGGGGATGGCATTGCTCAACGCCTCGCCGCTGAAAAAACTAGCCATGACGGCGGCAAGCGGCGGCCTGAGCCAAAACCCCCTGCGTCCAGCCCAATCGCTGTTGAAGAAAAAATCTTAACGGTCGCGGGCAAGCCCCATCGCCTCAAGGCGATTGAGGTAATCCGCCATCATGGATGATGCGTTTTTGCCGTAGCGATAGAGCGTCTCCCAAGTATAAAGCCCGGTGCTATGGCCATCGCTAAAGGTCAGTCGAACCGCGTAATGCCCCACGGGTTCGATGCTGTGGATCGTCACATGACGTTTGCCGTGAGGCGTTTGTTTTTGATCGGCGCCATGGCCTTGAACATCGGCCGAAGGCGCTTCCACACGGAGCAATTCCGCGCCCAAATGAAACACGTCACCGGTGTTGAAATTCACCGTTAAAATGGCTTTATTGGGGGAAAGCGATAATTCCACCGGCCAAGGCGCTTGAGCCTGTTCAAGGGATGGATTAGTCATCTAAAACTTCCGCTTCATCCACCAGCAAAATAGGCACACCATCACGGATGGGAAAGGCCAAACCCGCTTGCTTGCTGATCAGGCGTTGACCGGTTTTATCGTATTCCAATTGCCCCCGCGACACCGGGCAGACCAGCATATTCAAAATCGCCGGATCAAGCCGCTTATGGGCGGCGTCCGGTTTAGTGGCGGACATCGTCGTTATCCTGAATATTGAGGATTTGCCCCGAATTTTCCATTTCCAGCAAGGTCGATAACGTATCCGCCCGCGCGCCGGTATTGGCCGCCTCGAGGAGCGCTTGCTTATCTTGAAAACCAAGGGGGCAAATCATCGATAAGGTGGTCACCAATTTTTCGCTTTCGCAGGTTTTGATCGCGTCCCAATCGGCGGTAAAGCCTTTGGCGTCAAAATATAGCCTGAGCGCGGAAAGCAAACGGTCACGATTGATTTTGGGTGGGGCGGTTCCAAGATCGCTGATGAAATTGCCATATTCAACCGACGCCCGGCGATAGCCATCTTTCATTTCCAGTTCTTTGGTCATCTTGAAGCGGATCAACCCATCAAGAGAGATAAGATACCGGCCATCGGGGGTTTCTTCAAAACTTGAAATTTTGCCGACGCATCCGACGGAATATAGCATCGGCTGTAATTCATCTTGGGTATTGGCGTCATTGGTCTGGATCATGCCGATCAAGCGATGCGAGGATTGAAGCGCGTCAGCCACCATCGCCAAATAACGCGGCTCAAAAATATTCAGCGGCAATCGGCCGCCCGGCAAAAGCAAAGCGCCATTCAACGGAAAAATAGGAATTGTCTTTGGCAGATCTTGGAGATCAGGTTCAAGGGCATTACGCTTCATGTCGTCCTTCCTTCCGCCTTAGGCAAATAAAATTGATGATAGTCTTCGCCGACCTTCCATTACTTCCGGAGCGGTAGGGCCAAGCGCGTCGAAAATTTCTAAGAGTTTAAGGCGACCTGCATCGTCATTCCATGACCGATCTTTACTGATCAATTGCAAAAGAGTGTCAATCGATTGAGCCGTCAAGCCGGCGCCAAATTGACCGACGGCAAGGTTAAATAAATCTTCAGGGTTATCCGGTTGATCCGCGACCGCCTGTTCGAAGGCCGCCAATTGACCTGCGTTTTCAGCCGCATGTTGCGCGACATCAAGGGTCGCGATGGCTTTTTTAATGGCATCGGCGTCAAGCATTTCATCGGTGAGCGCGCCGACCATCGCCCGCGCATCATCGAGATCGCCCAGACCAATTAAGCACCGCAATAATCCCGCCATCGCCGCAGCAGAAGTTTCATCCATTTCCAAGGCTTGGCTGAACAACGCGGCCGCTTCCGGGAAAGTTTTTTGCCCTAAAGCCTCTTCGGCCATGGCCAAAATATCATCGATTTGAGGCCCGCCAACGCCAGATTCAGCCATCAAACGTTGAACGAATTCGCGCACCGCGGATTCCGGCTGAGCGCCCGCAAAGCCATCGACAGGGCGGCCATCAATAAAACCATAGACCGTCGGCACGGATTGCACCCGCAATTGCGCCGCGACGGCTTGGTTTTCATCAATATTGACCTTGGCCAATTTGACCGCGCCATTGGTTTCCGCCACGCAGCGTTCCAATAACGGCATCAATTGCTTGCAAGGGCCGCACCACGGCGCCCAGAAATCAACGATCACCGGCTGGGTCTTGGAGCCTTCCACCACTTCAGCCATAAAGGTCGAGGTGGTCACATCAACCCCCACCACTTGACTGGTTTGGTCATGGCTATTTTGATCAATCAACACCATGGTGAGACCGACTCCATTGATTTAAGACGAAACGCGTTGAAATTAAATTGTGATCTTAAGTCTATAAATGGGGCTTGCCTCGCGAAGGGCAAGGGACTGAAGCGATTCATTTTTTGACCCCCCAAACCCATCATTAGATCAAGACCCTTGTGTCCAAATGCCCGGTTTTAGCAAAAATACGATCAAGGTCATCCATGGCTATGGTGATGGTCTTATCATTGACCAAGGGATGAACATTGATTTTGTCGTGATCGAGCAAGGATTGATCCATGACCAATTGAACCTGTTGATCCTGATCATTGACCAAAGTCAGGGGTGATACCGCCCCCGGCCGCACGCCCAAAAACTGCATCAAGCGGTCGGCGCTGCCAAAAGACAAGCGTCCGGCGCCAATGGCGACGCCCAATTCTTTGAGGTCAATGGCTTTGCTTTCTTCGGCCACCACCAAATAATTGCGTTTTTCGCCATCACGCAGATAGAGATTTTTGATATGCGCGCCTTCCATTTGCCCACGCAAGGCTTGGGAATCTTCCACTGTTCGCAACGGCGGGTGGGTGTGGAGCGCGTAATGAACACCCCAATCATCAAGCATAGCCAACATCGCCACGGATGACGTGGGCAGGCTATCTTCAAAACGGGACGAGGCATCCACAGAAATGGCGGCGCTTGAATCAGACATGGCTCAAATAACAATTATTACTTACTGTTGGTTTTGTTTTTCATTGGGTATTCGGCCTTTAATAAAGAATACCAAAAAATGATCGGCGAAATCAAGCCCTCACGAACGGTTACAAAATGCAACGATTGACCTTGATCTGCGCTTGGATTTACAACACCACTAACCGTCAAAATAAGGACGCCAAAAGATGAGCCATCCAACGCAAATCGCGCTGATCGGATGCGGCATGTGGGGCCGCAATATCGCCCGCAACCTCAAGGCTTTAGGGGTATTGGCTGGCGTTTGCGACACCAACACCGCCGCCGCCGCTGATTTTGCCGCGCAATTTGACGTAGAGCCGCTGACCATGGACGTCATTCTGAGCCGCGATGACATCGACGGGGTTTGCATCGTCACCGCCGCGCCTTCGCATGCGGAATTGGCGCTGGCGTGTTTTGCGGCGGGCAAAGCGGTTTATGTTGAAAAACCTTTAGCGCTCACCGTCGATGATGCCGCGGCGATGGTTGATGCCGCTGAACGCGCGCAAAAACCGCTGATGGTGGGGCATCTCATTCGTCATCACGAGGCGTTCAAAACCTTGTGCCGCATGGTGCAAGAAGGGGCGATAGGCAACCTCCGTCATTTGCGGTTGAGCCGAATCGCGCCGGGGCGTATTCGCGATAGCGAGTCGGTTTTATTTGACCTTTGCCCCCATGATTTGGCGCTGGTGGCCGCGCTCACGGAAGAGGAAACCCCCGCCCGGGTTCAATGCCATGGCTTTAGCCACATCACCCCCGGGGTGCTGGATGGCATCGCCGCGCAATTGGATTTTGACAGCGGCATCACCGCCAGCCTGCAAGCCAATTGGATGAATCCGGTGAAAATTCACAACCTCACCGTGGTGGGGGATGACGGCGCCTTGGTCTTTGATGACACTCGGCCTTGGGCGGAAAAACTGACGCGATACGCTTTTAAGATCACCCGTGATGACCATCACATCACCCTTGATCGCGATCAAGGCGTGGCGGTGCCTTTGGCGGAAGCCGAACCGCTGAAAGACGAATTGCAAGATTTCATCGACGCCATCACCACAGGCCGCCCGCCTTTAACCCATGGCCAAGAAGCCTTATACGTTCAGCGCATCATGGCGCGAATGCAACAGTCAATCGATCAAGGACAACCCGCATGACCCCATCCATTCCTTTTATTGATCTGGCCCAACAACAAGCCTTGATCCGGCCACAACTTGAAGCAGCCCTCACCGCTGTACTCGATCATGGGCAATACATCATGGGGCCAGAAGTGCATCAATTGGAGGCAGATTTAGCGGCTTTTTGCGGGGCAAAACACGCGATTTCCTGCTCATCAGGCACCGATGCGTTGATGCTGGCCTTGATGGCGATGGACCTTAAACCGGGGCAAGGGGTGATTGTCCCCAGTTTTACTTTTGCCGCTTCCGCCGAAGTCATGCCGTGCTTAGGCGCTATCCCTGTTTTCGCGGAAATTGACCCTGTCACTTTTAACCTTGATGCCGATCGCCTGGGTGACGCCAAAGCCGCCGCCGAGGCCAAGGGCATCAATGTCGTGGGGATCATCAGCGTGGGGCTGTTTGGCCAGCCCGCCGATTATGATGCGATCAAGGCCTTTGCCGATAGCCATGGGCTATGGCTCATCGATGACGCTGCGCAATCCTTTGGCGCGTCTTGGCAGGGCAAAGCGGTGGGGCATCTCGGCGGGATTACCGCCACCAGTTTCTTCCCCGCCAAACCGCTCGGATGCTATGGTGATGGCGGGGCGATTTTCACTGATCGTGATGATTTTGCCGAGATCATGACCTCAGCCCGCATCCACGGCATGGGGCGGGTGCGCTATACCCATGATCGAATCGGCATGACCGCGCGGCTCGATTCAATGCAAGCCGCCGTGCTGATTGAAAAACTTCGCCTTTTCGCGGGTGAACTCACCGCCCGTCAAGGCGTCGCGGATCGGTATGCCGACGGGCTGAAAGACGTGGTCACCGTGCCGCAATTGGCGGCAGGCGCAACATCGAGCTGGGCGCAATATGTCATCACTTTACCGCAAGGCGCAAACCGTCAGGCCATCCAAGAGCGGCTCAATCAACATGGCGTGCCCACCGCGATCTATTATCCCATGGGCATGCACGAGCAAACGCCTTATGCGCATTATCCTGTGGCGGAAGGCGGCCTGCCGATCACCGAGGATTTATGCCA
>CAJXME010000055.1 GCA_913056245.1 uncultured Alphaproteobacteria bacterium
TCGACGCGCGAACCGCGCCCGGTCCTCCTCGGGAATGCCCAGCATCTCGCAGATGACCAGCACGGGCAGGGGGAAAGTAAAGCGGGGAATGAGGTCCCCGCCGCCATCGCCCTCGAAGCCATCGATGAGGGCCTGGGAAAGGCGCGCCACCTCCGGACGGAGGGCCTCGGTACGCCGGGCATCGAAGGCCTTGGTCACGAGGCCCCGAATGCGGCCGTGCCCCGGCTCATCCATAAGCAGCATGGAGTGGGAGAGGTTGCGGTAGACGGCGTTCTTCTCAAACACGCCCTCGCCGTGAAGCGCCTTCATGCGCCGGGGATAGTCGTGCCCGAGGCGCTTATCCCTTAGGAGCTTTTGGCAGTCGCCGTAGCGATAGAAGACGTGGGCTTGGATCTCGGGCAAAGCAATGGAGGGCGCCGTTGCATGGAGGCGTTGGTAGCGTTCGTAGGGCGCCTCGTGGAAGTTGTTGCCGAAGAGTTCGGCCAAAAACATCGGGCCTTCTTCGTGGGCCTTGCCTACCGTGCTCATGGCGCTGCGCTCCCAGGGTGTTGGTGATTAGCTGGGGCCTGAGTGTAGCCCCTTCGCACCCCTTCCCCTAAGCGTTTATGCTCGGGGGCAGGGAGGGAACTTTATGGACGACAATATGCTTGTGCCCGTTGCGGGCAATGGTCTCTTGCCGCTGCGGGCGCTGAATCGACGTCAGCTTTTGACCGGCCTCGGGGCCGGTGCGTTGGCCCTGCCTTCGGCGGCGCTGGCGGCGGGGGAGGGCAAGCAAGTGATGACCAAATCACAAGCTTCCATCATGGCTTTTGGAGACTCACCCCAAGACGCGCCTTTTTCCAAAAACGGCGCGGCCACATCGCGGTCAAGATCGCGAACCGTAACGTCGAATTTGTTGCGAATTAAACTGCCGGCCAATTTACCGCCAACATTGCCCAGACCAATAAATCCAATTTTCATGATATCCCTCTCATGATGACATTGATGGTCTGATTGAGGGGCAATTCGCCTATCTTTTCAAGCAAAATCGTCTAAAGGTTATGGCGATCGTAAAGGCGGTCAATCTGATCCCTGAATTCGCGCCGAATGATATGCCGCCTGATTTTCAGCGTTGGGGTCAGGCGTTTGTTTTCAACCGTGAAGCCATCCTCGGCCAAGACAAAACGGCGGATGCGTTCGACGGTGGTCAGGCGCGTATTGGCGGTGTCGATATCGTTTTGAATGAGGCTGATGATTTTATCGCGGCGGCCATTGGCACGGGCAATGCAGGTTTCCGACGGCACCACCACGGCCGCGAGCCATGGGCGTCGATCGCCATCGACCATGGCTTGGGCGATGTTGGGCTGACTGGTCAGGCGTTCTTCTACACGCATGGGCGAGATGTTCTCGCCACCAGAATTGACGATGATATCCTTACTGCGGCCGATGATGGTGATATAGCCATCGGCGTCCATTTCCGCCAAATCACCCGTATGAAGCCAGCCTTTTTGAAGAACTTTGGCGGTGTCTTCAGGGCGATTCCAATAGCCTTGCATGACCAAATCACCGCGCACCAGCAATTCACCTTTATCGCTGAGTTTGACGCGTACCCCAGGCAAAGCGGGGCCAACGCTGGTGATGCGGATGTCATCAGGGGGGCTGGCGCTAATCACCGGTGAGGCTTCGGTTTGGCCATACCCCTGAACCAGCGGCAAGCCGAGGGCGAGAAAAAACCGCCCCACACGCGGGGGGAGAGCCGCGCCGCCAGAGACCATGAGTTTCAAGCGGCCGCCGAAATGAGCCTGAATTTTGCGCCGCACCGTATAATCCAGCACCCGATCAGTGATCATCTGGATCAGAGGAAGGCGGGTGTTGGTGGCGCGGGCATGGCCTAATTTCAAGGCCATATGCGCCAGCCGCTGGGCAAAGCCGCCGGAATTGTTGATCGATTGGTGGATGCGATCATGAAGGATTTCACACAGTCTTGGCACGGCGGTCATCATGGTGGGGCGAACCTCTTTAAGGGTCTGCGCCAATTGATCTGGGGCGGTGAGGTGATAAATCTCAGAGCCTAATAAAATGGGCAGGTAAAGCCCTGTGGTATGCTCATAAGCATGACTCAACGGCAAGAGCGACAAGAAGGTTTCATGCCCTAAATCAAGGCCGCGGAAGCGTTCTTCCGCGGATTGAATGTTATGCAAGATCGACCGATGGCTTAGCATCACGCCTTTCGGTTGGCTGTCGCTGCCGGATGTGTAGATCAAGCACGCGGTGTCGTCTTTTTTGATTTTATTGATCCGATGATCCAGATCGATGGCGTAATGATGGCCGTCTTTCATCAATTGTTGCCAGGAGATGATGGCCAGCCCTGCGGGTTGATGGATGGTCTGCGATTTTTCAACCATGATCATCAACCGGCATTCACTGGCTTTTTCGGCGGCGCCTTCGGCGATGGAAGCAAGGCGTTTGGTGGAGCAAATCACCGCCACGGCGCCGCTGTCTTCGAGGATGTGCAGGTGACGCCTTTCGGTGGCGCTGGTGGAGGCGGGCACGCTGATCACGCCGGTGGCCAACACCGCTAAATCCGGCACCACCCATTCCAAGCGATTTTCGGAAATAATCACCACCCGATCGCCGGCGTTGATCCCCCGGGCAATCAAGCCTGAGGCGATATCGCGGATTTGCTGGGCGACCTCGTTATAGGTCAAGCCGATCCAATTGTTGTGAATTTTATTCCAGATGAATTTTCGCGTCCCATGCACCTCCACCTGATCAAAGAACAGGCGTGGCAAAGACTTTAAAGTTCGGGCATTGGGCATGGGTTGATTCCAAGTTATTAGAAAACTTTAACAGAGGTGAAAAGCAAGGCCAATACCGATGGCGGCTGTGTTCTTAACAATGCGCAAGATTTCGATAGGTGATTTTGTCGCGCCTTTGGCATATTGCCGATTGCCTCACGCCGTTTATATTAAAGTTGATATATCTCATTCCTTGGAGTTTTCCATGCCTGATACCCTTTCATCTTCCTTGCCCCAATGGTCATTGGATGATCTTTATCAAGGCTTTGATGCTGATGATTTATTGGCGGATCAGCGGTTCGTCCGCGAAGAGGCTGATCGTTTGGCTGAGGCGTGGAAAAACCGCATTCAAGATGCTAGCGCGGGCGATTTGGCTGATATCATCGCGGCCTATGAACAAATCAGCGAAAAACTAGGGCGGATGACCAGTTTCACCGATCTGGCTTTTGCCGCTGATATGAGCGAAGCGGAAACCGCAAGGCAAGCCCAAACAATGCGCGAATTGGAAAGCGAGATTAGCGCTAAATTGGTCTTCATTGAATTGGAATTGGCCAATTTGGATGATGCGGTGATGGATCAGCATCTCAGCGAGCCGAAATTAGCCTATTGGCAACCTTGGCTGCGCATTGTTCGCGCGTTCCGCAAGCATCAATTGTCAGAAGATATGGAAACGCTTTTGCTGGAACGTCAACCGTCGGGGCGGGCGGCATGGATACGGCTTTTTGACGAAACCGCCGCCAGTTTGAAATTTCCCATTGATGACGCCATGGTCGGCGAAGCGGAAGTCTTGGATATGATGAGCGACCCTGACCCTGTGGTTCGCGAAAAAGCCGGGCGGTCTCGATCGAAAGTCTTGTCTGAAAACAGCCGCTTGATGACGCTGATCTTCAACACCATCGCCAAGGATAAAAGCGTCGATGACAAATGGCGTCATTTTGATCGCCCCGTGTCGTCGCGCAATTTGGCCAATGATGTCGAAGATGAGGTGGTGGACGCGCTGGCAGTCGCGGTGACCCATCGTATGCCAGATTTGACCCATCGTTATTACGCCTTGAAAGCCCGTTGGATGGGCAAAGATCAATTGCCTTGGTGGGATCGCAACGCCCCGGTGCCGGGCGAAGACCCCCGCAAATTTTCTTGGGATGAAGCCCGCGAGTTGATCCTATCGGCGTTTCGGGAATTTGACCCCAGCATGGCTGAAATCGCAGGCTGGTTTTTTGAACGCGGCTGGATCGATGCCCCCACACGTGAGGGCAAAGCCTCTGGCGCTTTTAGCCACCCCACCGTGCCTTCAGCGCATCCTTATATTTTGATGAATTACAGCGGCAATACCCGCGATGTCATGACGCTCGCCCATGAATTGGGGCATGGCATCCATCAAGTGCTGGCCGCGCCAAGAGGGCATTTGATGTGTTCAACGCCCTTAACCTTGGCGGAAACCGCGTCGGTCTTTGGGGAAATGCTGGTGTTTCGGAAATTGCTCAGCATGACCGAAGACTCGGTTCAGCGGCGGGCGCTTCTGGCGAATAAAATCGAAGATATGCTCAATACTGTTGTTCGTCAGATTGGGTTTCATAATTTTGAAACGCGGTTTCATGACGCGCGAAAACAAGGTGAATTAACGCCGGATCAAATCGCTGATCTTTGGATGGAAACCCAAGCCGATGCCTTGGGCCCCGCCATTCAGATGGATGAGACTTATCGGCCTATTTGGGGTTTTATCCCTCATTTCATCCATGTGCCGTTTTATGTCTACGCCTATGCCTTTGGCGATTGCTTGGTCAACGCGTTGTGGCAAGTCTACAGCCAAGCCGATGATAAGGCTGATTTTGTGACAAACTACCTTAATTTATTGCGGGCGGGCGGGGTCAATCGTCATGATGTGGCGCTGGCGCCCTTTGGCCTTGACGCGCGTCAAGAAAGTTTTTGGGGGCTTGGCCTTGATATGATCGCGGGCATGATTGATGACCTTGAAGCGATGTTGGCAGAGGAGCAGGGGTAATGGCCTCAGATAACGCGAGTGTGTCAGGGCGGTTTCGCCGCTACGCCAAAGTCACAGGCACGATGGGCAATCTGGCGGTTAAGATGGCGGGTGAACGCTATCTTGGCCTGAAAGTCGATCGCGAAAAACACGCCGCGGAATTGCGCGATGCTTTGGGCGGATTAAAAGGCCCTTTGATGAAGGTGGCGCAGATTTTAGCGACAATCCCTGAGGCTTTGCCCCGCGAATACGCCGAAGAATTGGCCAATTTGCAAACCGACGCGCCGTCGATGGGATGGCTTTTTGTCAAACGCCGTATGGCGGCGGAATTGGGGGCGGATTGGCAAAGCCGGTTCGCTAGTTTTGAAAAAACCGCCGCCGCCGCTGCTTCCCTTGGCCAAGTGCATCAAGCGGTCAGCCATGATGGTCAAACGCTTGCGTGTAAATTGCAATACCCCGATATGGCGAACGCGGTCGAAGGGGATTTGCGGCAGTTGAAATTAATCTTGTCGCTCTATGAGCGCTACGACAACGCCATTTCAACAGGTGAGATTCACCAAGAACTGGCCGAACGCTTGGCCGAAGAATTGGATTATCGCCGTGAGGCCAGCAATATGAGGCTTTATGCCCATATGCTAAAAGATGAAGCCGGCGCCAATGTGCCAACGCCTCTTGATGATCTGTCAACGGATCGGTTGCTGACCATGACTTGGATCGATGGCATGCGGCTTAAGCGGTTCATCGAAGAAACGCCAGATCAAGACGCGCGCAATGCCGTGGCGGTCAATATGTTCCGCACCTGGTATGTGCCGTTCTATTATTATGGCGTCATTCATGGTGACCCGCATCCGGGCAATTACACCATCGCCGAGGATGGATCGGTAAACCTCTTGGATTATGGGTGCATCCGATTGTTCCGGCCTAATTTTGTCAGCGGGGTGATCGACCTTTACAAGGCGTTGCGTGATGGTGATAATGATTTGGCGGTAAGAGCATATGAAAACTGGGGGTTCACGGGGCTTGATCAAGACGCGATAAATGTGCTGAACATCTGGGCAGAATTCATCTACACCCCCCTATTGGAAGATAAAGCCCGTCCTATTCAAGAAATGCGATCAGGGTCCCACGGGCGTGAAGTGGCGATGAAGGTTTATGAAGAATTGAAGCGAATTGGGGGCGTTCAACCACCCCGCGAATTTGTGTTGATGGATCGCGCCGCCATTGGTTTGGGGTCAGTGTTCATGCATTTGAAAGCCGAAGTGAACTGGCATCAACTTTTTGAGGGCATGATCGACGATTTTGACGAGAAAGCCCTTGCCAAGAGGCAGCGAGAAGCGGCACAACTATGTGGTATACCAGACAATATTTATCGCCATGACGCATCCGCATCATAAGAATAATATCAATTGAGGAAACAAAGAGTAGGCAAAACAATGAAATTGGGTGTTCCAAAGGAGACCATATCAGGCGAAGCGCGGGTGGCGCTGACGCCTGAATCCGCCCAGCGGCTCCAAAAATTAGGGTATGACTGTTATATTCAATCGGGCGCTGGCGAAGCCTCGCGGTTTTCCGACGCGGCTTATAAAGAGGCGGGTGTCACGGTGGTCAAAACCGCCAAAGACCTTTTCGATAAGGTTGATGTGGTGGCCAAGGTTCGGCCCACCAGCCCTGATGAACTCAAGCAGTTGAAAAAAGGCCAGACGCTCATCGGTTTCTTTAATCCCGGCGGCGATGAAGCGGGGCTGAAGCAAGCGCAAAAGCAAGGCGTCAATGTCATCGCCATGGAAATGGTGCCGCGTATTTCTCGCGCTCAGAAAATGGACGCTTTGTCTTCGATGGCGAATATCGCAGGCTATCGCGCGGTGATCGAGGCGGGCAATAATTTCGGCCGGTTTTTCACCGGGCAAGTCACCGCCGCGGGTAAAGTGCCGCCAGCAAAGGTTTTGGTGATCGGTGCTGGCGTTGCGGGTCTCGCGGCGATTGGCACGGCGCAATCCTTGGGGGCGATTGTTCGCGCCTTTGACGTTCGCCCTGAAGTGGCGGAGCAGATCGAATCCATGGGCGCTGAGTTCCTTTTCCTTGATTTTGAAGACAGTCAGGATGGCGCGGCTTCAGGTGGATATGCCGCTCCGTCAAGCCCGGAATTCCGTGAAAAGCAGCTCGCCCTGTTTCGTGAGCAGGCGCCCGAGATTGATATCGTCATCACCACGGCCCTGATCCCCAACCGCGAGGCACCCAAGCTGTGGTTGGCCGACATGGTTGCCGCGATGAAGCCAGGGTCCGTAATCGTCGATCTGGCCGCAGAAAAGGGCGGCAACGTCGAAGGCACGATCAAGGACGAAAAGGTTGTGACCGAAAATGGTGTGACCATCGTTGGTTATACCGATTTCCCCAGCCGTATGGCGGCACAATCATCGTCGTTGTACGCGACCAACATTCGCCATATGATGACAGACCTGACCCCCGAGAAAGACGGCCAGATCGTTCACAACATGGAGGATGATGT
>CAJXME010000056.1 GCA_913056245.1 uncultured Alphaproteobacteria bacterium
GGAGGTACGTACATCATTAGATCCGCATCCTTGGAGTAGTAGGTGCTGGCTCCATTGGTCACGAGGCACTTGTACTTGCCCTCCTCGGCTTCAGTAATGGCAGTGATGTTGAAGGTTGCAGAGGTCGCTCCCTCGACATTGCTCCACTTACGGGACTTGGCATCGTACTTGACCCATTGGTAGGATAGGGTGCCTCCTCCAGATGCGTTGACTGTGAGGCTGCCTGCCTCACCAGAAACAATACCTGCATCTACCGGGTTGGCATCGATCTTCACCGGTTCAATGACCGAAACCGGTTGCGGGAATATCCATAACGCCCCCATGCGATCGGGTGATGATGGCCCTGCTGTGATTGCCGCTTGGCAAGATTATCTCTTGCCGAAAGTCAAAGCCGCGAAACCTGAATTGATCATCCTTTCCGCTGGGTTTGACGCCCATGAAGATGATCCGCTGGCTTCGTTACGCTTGCAAGCGGAAGATTTCGCAACCCTCACCACCATGATCAGGCACTTGGCGGAAGACGTCGCCGATGGCCGCCTCGTATCGCTATTGGAAGGCGGGTATGATTTGGCGGCCTTGAAGGCTTCGGTGACCGCCCATCTCAACGCCATGAGGTGATCATTATTGGGCGTTAATCGTCATCGGCGTCATCGCCTAGCCAATCGTTCAAGATCGCGTCGTTATGCTCGCCGCATTTAGGGGGCGGCTGGCGATAACTCACCGGCGTTTTGGAAAATTTAAGCGGATTGCCAATCAGATCAATTTTTCCAGACGCCGCGTCAGGATATTCCATGGAAATTTTCATCTCACGCGCCGCCACTTGATCCGTCGCGAAGACATCGCCAAGGTCATTCACCGGCCCTGCGGGAACACCGCGGCTTTCGCAATGGCGCAATAAATCATCACGCTTAAAGGATTTGATCAATTCTTCAAGGATCGGCAACAGCACGTCTTTATGCTTGAGCCGAAGGGGATTGGTGGTAAACCGATCATCACGTGCCAAGTCAGGCGCGCCCAAAATATCAACAAAAGCCGCGAATTGCGTATCATTCCCCACCGCGATAATGATGAAGCCATCACCCGTCGGAAACACCTGATACGGCACAATATTGGGGTGACCATTGCCTGACGATTTTGGCACTTTGCCGCTCAGCAAATGATTAACCCCTTGATTGGCCAACCACGAGACTTGCGTATCCACCAAGGCCAAATCGATATATTGGCCTTCGCCGGTTAAATCGCGATGCCGAAGCGCGGCCAAGATGCCCGTTGTGGCGTACATCCCCGTCATGATATCGGCAATCGCCACCCCAACCTTATAGGGTTCTCCATCCACGGGCCCAGTCAGCGACATGATCCCGCCATAGCCCTGCACCATGATATCGTAACCCGCGCGGTGAGCGTTAGGCCCGGTTTGCCCAAAGCCTGTGATCGAACAATAAATCAGGCGCGGGTTAATTGCGGCCAAATCATCATAGCCGAGGCCATATTTTTTCAGCCCATCCTTTTTGAAATTTTCAATGAAGATATCGGCTTTAGCCGCCAATTTGCGCAAGGTTTCCGCGCCTTCCGCGCTGGTGATATCTATCGCCAATGACCGCTTATTGCGATTGGCGGATAGGTAATAGCCGCTTTCGCTGGTGGGGTTGCCGTCTTTGCCCTCAACATAAGGCGGCCCCCAAAATCGCGTGTCATCGCCCGCGCCGGGGCGTTCAATTTTAATCACGTCAGCACCAAGATCGCCCATCAATTGCGTCGCGGTGGGGCCCGCCAAAATGCGGCTTAAATCAAGAACACGAAGCCCATCTAATGGGCCTTTGGGGGTGGATGATGACGGCGACATGCCAAGACCCTTTCACTATAGGAAGGTTAGAGGAAGGTTAGTTTATCATGCCCGAAAGGCGGCTATGATTAATCCTAGCGCGATCCAAAACATGATCAATGCGATTAAAATATCAATTCGGCGCCAAATTTTCGGCGTTCTCAACCATGGGCTTAAGGCTTTGGCGCCATAACCCAAGCCAAAGAAAAACACAAAACTCGATAAGGTCGCGCCCAGCCCAAATGACCATTTTTGCATCACGGGCAAGGGCGCGGAAATGCCGCCCAGCAAAACAATGGTATCCAAATAAACATGAGGGTTGAGCCAAGTCAGCCCCGCGACCATCGACAAAGCCGGCCAGAGCGGTTTTGAGGCGGTGTCTTCTAGGCTGAGCGCCGCGCCGCCGCGAAAGGCTTCGCGCAGACGCAACCCGCCATAGACGATGAGCCATATCGCGGCGATCAAATAAAGCCAAAATTCAAGCCCTTCCCAGCGTCCAAGGAATGCGCCAACCCCTCCCACGCCAAGGGCAATCAACGCCGCATCCGATACCGCGCAAAACAAGCAAATGATGAAGACATGGCGGCCATCCAGCCCCGTGCGCAAGACAAAAGCATTCTGCGCGCCGATCGCCATGATCAGGGAAAATCCAAGGCCAAACCCTTGAAAAAATGTCGTTTCGATCATGGCTGGCCTTCTGTTGGAGGGGGAATCTCGCAAAAGAACCTTGCGGAAATCCCATCGCGGCTTACGTTGATATTATGGATAGCATGTTCAGTCATTTTCGCAAACGGTCAACCCCATTGATCACCGCCATCGTCATGGTTGTGATGAGCCTTGGCCTCAACACCACCGCCATGGCCGCCAGCCGATATGGTGAGGAATTGGACCGTTTATTCACCCAATTGGCGGCGGCGGAAAACCTAGAGAAGGCCGAGCAAACCATCACGAGAATCTGGCAACTTTGGACAACGGACACCACCGATTCCACCAATATTCGATTGATGCGGCGCGGCATTGGATACATGGAATCCGGCCAATTGCGCGAAGCCGAAGCCATCTTTAGCCAGATCATCAACCGCGATAACGAATTTTCGGAGGCGTGGAACAAACGCGCCACGGTGCGCTTTATGCTGAACGATATGAACGGATCGGTTCAAGACATCGCCCAAACCTTGAAACGCGAGCCGCGCCATTTCGGCGCTTTAAGCGGATTGGGCATGATCCACACCCTCGACGGCAATTTCAAATCCGCCATCGCGATTTATGAGCAAATCCTGACCATCCACCCCCTCAACCCTGAGGCTGCTCGCGTGATCCCAGAATTAAAATTGAAGTTACGCGGCGATCCGGCATAATCATCCTGACAATTGTTACGTTCAGGAGTGGATGATGAGCAAAGCGCCAAGCATGGGCAATCTTTTTGGGGGTTCCGATTTTGATCAGGATAAGGGTTGGCTCAATATGCCGCGAGGGGAAATTGACGCCCTCAGCGCCATCGATATCGCCGTTCTTGGCATTGGCTGCGCCACCCCCTATCCCGTGGGGTCTTATTGCATGGACGCCCCGGACGCGATCCGTTCGGCGCGGTCTTGGCCGAGCATCCTTGAGCAGCATGATTTTGATCTTTATGGCTTATCGCCTTCAAAGGGGATTTTGCCCGATGGCGTGACCGCGGCTGATCTGGGCAATCTGCCGGTGGTCGATCATGCGGATGCGAAGGTCACCGCCAATAATCGCGCGGCGATTGAAGCCGCCATTAAAGCCATCCTTGATCAAGACGCTGTCCCTTTTGTTTTTGGCGGCGATGATTCCGTGCCGATCCCTGTCTTAGCGGCATATGGTGAGGCCAAAGCGCCGATTTCCATTCTTCAAATTGACGCGCATATCGATTGGCGCAATGAGGTCAATGGCGAAAACAATGGCCTGTCCAGCAATATGCGCCGCGCCAGCGAAATGGATCATATCGGCAAAATTGTCCAATTGGGCGCAAGAGGGATCGGCTCGGCCCGATCCACCGACCTGCAAGACGCGCTTGATTATGGGGTTTCATTTCACACCACGCGGATGTTGAAAGACGATGGCGGGATTGACCGCGCGCTCGCTGACCTGCCCCAAGACACCCCCGTCTATATCGCCCTTGATATCGATTGCCTTGACCCCGTGGTGATGCCCGCGGTGATCGGCGCGGCTCAAGGCGGTCTCTTCTACGATCACTTGGTGGCTATTTTTGAAGGCGTGGCGAAACGGGCGCCGATTGTGGGCTTTAATCTGGTGGAATTGATGCCCGCGCGCGATGTCAATAATCAAGGGGCGTTGATGGCGTCACGGGTGGCGATTTCGATGCTGGGGCTGATCGCCAAACAACGGGCAGGGCTGACCATCTGATGCTGATCCGATTGCTGATCATTGTTATTATTGCGGCGGTGGTTTTCTACCTCATGCGCCGGTATTTGCCGCAGGTCAAAGGGCAAGGTCAACGTGTCTTGCCCCTGTTGTTAAGCCCTGCGATATTTCCGTTGCTCAAACGCGCCGCGATGTTGCTCATCCGCCTTTTCTTACGGCGATAACAGCCCTTGAAGATCGCGTCTTGATCACCATCTATGGATCAAGAGATTAATCTCATCTCAACCCATCAAGAGACAGGCATCACCATGACGGCCAAAGTTGAAATCTACACCAGTTCCCTTTGCGGCTATTGCTCAGCGGCGAAACGGCTTTTGCAGTCGAAAGGGATTGCCTTTGATGAAATTGATGTGACGTTTGACAGCGACACCCGCGCCCTGATGACGGAGCGCACCGGCGGGAAAACTTCCGTGCCGCAAATTTTCGTCAATGGCGTTGGGATTGGCGGCTGTGATGATCTCTATGCCCTTAATCAAAAGGATGGGCTTTCGTCCATCATCAACGCTTAGCCGCAAGCCTGTTTATTAAAGAAAATCCACTCTTAAGTGATCTTACTTGCCGCCATTGGCCTGTGACCATTCTTTCGGCGATTCCAGATAATCAGCATCCGCGCCCAAGGTGGATTGATCGAACCGGCCTTGCGCCGTCGCTTCCGCCAGCACATCACGCCAAGTGGTCAAGTAATGCAAGGTCAGGCCATTATCCGCCATGATTTCCCGGGTTTCCGGGAAGATATCATAAAAGAAAACCACAAAAGTATGATCGCAAACCCCGCCTGCTTTGCGGATAGCCTCAACAAAAGCGATCTTACTGCCGCCATCAGTGGCGAGGTCTTCCACCAGCAAAACGCGATCCCCGTCATTCATCTGGCCTTCGATCTGGGCATCACGGCCAAAGCCTTTTGGCTTTTTGCGGATATATTGCATCGGCAGGGCCATGCGTTCAGCGAACCAAGCGGCAAAGGGTATGCCTGCGGTTTCGCCACCCGCGACGCTATCGAAAGCCTCAAAACCCACCTGATCCATCACCGTCGCCACACCGTAATCCATCAGCGCGGAACGGATGCGCGGAAACGAAATTAATTTGCGGCAGTCGATATAAACAGGGCTAGCGGCGCCAGAGGTTAAAATAAAAGGCTCTTGCCGAAAATGCACCGCATCAATTTCAAGCAGCATCCGAGCCGCGCTTCGCGCAATATGGTCACGATCAGGATGGGTGGTGGCAATCATGGGTTAATCCTTTAACAAAACGCCGGAAATGTTAATTCACTTTATCAACACGCCAGAAGAGGTCAACGCCGGGGTCAAACACCGTCACGGTTTCATCGCCAGCAGCAATAGCATCGGGATAAGCCACGGGCTGATCGCCTTTGACCAAATCCATCGTTTGATCGGATGCCGGCAAGCCATAAAAGCGAGGGCCATTCAGGCTGGTAAAGGCCTCGAGGTGAGCCAAAGCACCGTCTTCTTCAAAAACATGGGCAAGGCATGACATCGTGTTGGGGGCGGTGTAAATCCCCGCACAGCCGCAGGGTTGCAATTTCGCGCTATCGGGATGCGGTGCCGAATCCGTGCCAAGAAAGACACGCTCAAAACCTGACGTCGCCAATTGCCGCAGGGCCAGCCGATGCTCTTCCCGCTTGGCCACAGGCAAGCAATAGTAATGAGGGCGTATCCCCCCCGCCAGAATATGATTGCGATTGATCATCAGGTGATGCGTCGTGATGGTCGCCGCCAGATTCTCAGAACCCACTTTAACATAATCAGCCGCCGTCTTGGTGGTGATATGCTCCATGACGATTTTCAATTCCGGCAAGCGTTGGCGAAGCGGGTCAAGCACGCGATCGATAAAGACAGCCTCACGATCAAAAATGTCAATCTCCGCATCGGTGACCTCGCCATGAACCAATAACGGCAAGCCCAGTTCAGCCATGCGTTCAAGCACCGGTTGCACTTTCATGATATCCCGCACCCCTGACGCGGAATTGGTGGTCGCCCCCGCGGGATAGAGTTTAACCGCCGTGATGATCCTATCGGCAAAACCTTTGGCCAAATCATCAGGCTCCGTGGTTTCGGTCAAATACGCCACCATTAATGGCGTGAAATTCATGTCTTGCGGCAGTTGCGCCAAAATACGATCACGATAAGCGGCGACCTCGGCGCTGGTCACAACCGGCGGCACCAAATTCGGCATAATGATGCCTCGGCCAAAATGACGGGCGGTGTCGGGCAATACCGCCGCCAGCATCGCGCCATCGCGAAGATGCAAATGCCAGTCATCGGGTCTTTTGATGGTTAAACGGTCAGTCACGCCAAGAACCTTATCAATGTGCCTTATTAATTTGTCTTCTCTATATCTATAAAAAAAGGCACGGCATCTCAATGGAAATACCGTGCCTATTCAATTTTAGGGGGATGAATTACTCAGCCGCGGTTTGTGGGCGCATATCGTCACGATTAATGCCCGCAACGCTCACCGGCTTTTTCATCGCATCACGGCGGAAAGGTTCACCCAATTCCTGATTGAGCATGACTTCGATGAACGTGGTCTTGCCGTCTTTCATCTGCGCGTCAATCGCGGCGTTCAGCGTGTCGGTCAATTCTTCCATGGAATAGACGGCGATGCCTTCGTAACCGCAAGCCTTAGCGATCCCAGCATAGGAAACATCAAGGTCAAGTTCCGTGCCGACAAAATTGTCATCAAACCACAAGGTGGTGTTGCGCTTTTCCGCGCCCCATTGGTAGTTGCGGAAGATCACCATGGTGATGGCAGGCCATTCGTTGCGGCCAATCGCGGACATTTCGTTCATGGAAATCCCGAAAGCGCCATCGCCAGCAAAGCCAACAACAGGGGTATCCGGACGGCCAATTTTAGCGCCCATAATCGCCGGCAGACCATAACCACAAGGGCCAAACAGACCCGGGGCTAGATATTTCCGGCCAGCCTCAAACGTTGGGTAGG
>CAJXME010000057.1 GCA_913056245.1 uncultured Alphaproteobacteria bacterium
GCGTCTTCGATCGTGCGGTCGGCGGCGGGCAAATTGGAATTGGACGAATTGCAATCCAGCCGCGAAGCGATGAATGCTGAAATCGCCAATAATTTATTTTCCGCGGCAGAAGTTTGGGGGATTGAAATCACCCGCACCGAAATCATTGACGTGATTGTCGATGAAGCCACCAAAGAAGCCCAGCGCCAGCAATTGAACGCTGAACACAAGCGCCGCGCCACCATCGCTGAAGCCGAAGGCGAAAAGCGGTCGGTGGAACTCGCGGCCGATGCCAAACTATACGAAACCCAAAAAGAAGCCGAAGCCATTCGCGTTAAGGCCGACGCGGATGCTTATGCGATCCGGATTGCGGCGGAAGCCGAGGCGGCACAAACCGCGATGATCGGCGCGGCGATTGCTGATAACGGCCAGCCGGCGGTGAATTTTGAAATTATGAAAAGGCAAGTCGACGCCATTGGTCATTTGACGGCGTCTGATTCCGCAAAAACCATCATTCTGCCCGCGGAAATATCTAAAGTGATGGGCGCGGCAACCGCCTTTTTGGAAACCCTGCCGCTGGGGGGTGGTCAACCGCCATCGCCATCGCCATCACCAAAAACAAAGTCACGCCGCTCCAGCACGTCGATACCGCAAAAATCAGGGAAGGCCTAAGATGCTAGAATACCTTTATGTCTTTCAGATTTGGATCATCATCGGCGTGGTGATGATTGTGCTGGAGATGATGGACACGAGCACGATCTTTTTTCTGCCGTTGGGCTTAGCGGGATTGATCATGGCCTTATGGCTTTATCTTGTTGAAATTCAGGTGGTGCCGATCACAAGTTTGCCGACAAAGTGGTTTTGGCTTCTGTTGATTTGGGCGGCGATAGGCTTCGTCAACACCTTGATCTTGGCCTATTTGCGCAAAATTGGCGTCCTCAGCGGGCGGCAATCATCGGGTGATATCAATCACTATTAAAGTTTTCAAAGGGTGAAAATCTTCAAAAGGGTCAGATGGCCTATAAGCCGGGTTCTGTCCACATCATAAAGATGCTGGATGACCATTCCTCTGGGACGACTGTTGCCAGCCGCCTCAAGCGACCTACCCGAACGTCAGGACGAAACCAGCCCTTTGCCCGAAGGCACCGCGTTCCTATCTGGTCTTGCTCCCGATGGGGTTTACCCTGCCGCCCCTGTTGCCAGCGGCGCGGTGCGCTCTTACCGCACCGTTTCACCCTTACCATTGAAAAATGGCGGTTTGTTTTCTGTGGCACTTTCCCTGAGGTTGCCCTCGCCGGGGGTTACCCGGCATCGTGGTTCCGTGGAGCCCGGACTTTCCTCTGTTTTGCAACAGCGGCCATCCAGCCATCTGACCTTGGGTGAAGATGCGGCGAAACCATGGGGGATGTCAAGCGGAATGGGAACCGTAAGGCTTAGCCTAAGGCTTAGCCTTCAATCTCTTCCCGAAGAGATTCCAATTCGAGCCATTGATCTTCTTTTTGGGCAAGCGTGGCCTTATCGGCGGTGACCTGTGCGGCCAATTTATTGAACCGCTCCCCATCACGGGCAAACAGCGTGGGGTCGGCTAATTCCGCTTCAGCCTTGATAATAGCGTCTTCCAAGGCGGCGATTTCGCCGGGCAGTTTTTCCAGCGCGTGTTTATCTTTGAAACTGAGTTTTGCGCTGCGGGCGTCACGATTGCGTTCGACTTTAGCGGTGGGTTTATTGGCTTTGGCTTTCTTGCGTTCCGCGGTTTTAACCCGCCGCTCCAGATAATCGGAATAGCCCCCCGCATGGGGAATGATTTTCCCTTCGCCTTCAAACGCCAAGAGCGAAGTCACCGTGCGGTCGATAAAATCGCGGTCATGGCTGATGATCAGGATCGTGCCGGCGTAATCGGCGATCACTTCCTGCAGCAATTCCAAGGTTTCCATATCAAGGTCATTGGTCGGTTCATCCAAGACCAAGAAATTATGCTCTTCGGCAAAAAGTTTGGCGAGCAAGAGGCGGTTTTGCTCCCCCCCTGAAAGCGTTCGCACCCGCTGGGTGACCTTATAGGAATCAAATAAGAAATCTTCGAGGTATTTTTTGACATGGACGGATCGCCCCGCCACCTCGACGGTATCGCCGCCGCCGGGGCAAAGCACCGTCCAAGGCGAGTCTTCGCCATTGAGCGCTTCACGTTGTTGATCAAAATATGAGGTCAAAAGGCCAAAGCCTTCGCGCACCCTTCCGCTATCGGGCGCGATCTTGCCGAGCAAGGCGCGCACCAAAGATGATTTGCCAATCCCGTTCGGCCCCACAATGCCAATCCGATCGCCCTTGCGGATGATGCCGTTGAAATGATTAAAAAGGATGCGGCGGTCATCCACGCTTTGCGTGTTCGATTTGCGCATATCAAGGCCAACGCCCTGTTCCATCCCAGGGCGTGTCGCCGGAACCGTGACGGTAAGGTCAATGGCTTCAAGCACCATTTGGCCACTGCCATCGACGGCGGTGGTTTCCATTCGCGCGCTTCTGCCCATGGGCGCGGCCATTTGCGCGCGGGTTTGGCGGAGCGTATCCAATTCCCGCATCCGCCCCATATTGCGCTTGCGGCGTGCTGAAATGCCTTCGCGTGACCAGCGTGTTTCTTCGGCGATTTTGCGATCCATTTTATAAAGCCGCGTGGCTTCTTCGGTTTGGATCACTTCCGCCCAATCGTCAAAGCCATCAAAACTGCCTTGGCGGCGGCGCAGTTTTCCGCCGTCGATCCACAAGGTGCCATTGCCAATCCGCCGCAGAAAAGCGCGGTCGTGGCTGATCACCACCATCGCACCGCCACGCGCCAGCAGCATCTCTTCCATCCATTCAATGGTGGGCAGATCAAGGTGGTTGGTCGGCTCATCCATCAACAGCACATCAGGCTCTTTGACCAAGGCACGCGCCAGCGCCACCCGCCGGGATTCGCCGCCGGAAAGGCCATCGCTCATCCAATTGGGATTCATCCCCATGCGGGTGAGCATGGCTTCAGCTTTATGGGTGGCGGCGACGTAATCGCCATCACTGCCCGTGCCATGCTCGACAATACTGGCCAAGCTCATGCCTTTGGGCAGAGTAGGGGCTTGCGGCAGGTAAGACACATTGGCGCCGGGGGCAATCCAAAGCGAGCCTTCATCAGGCTCACCCAGCCCAGCCATCATCTTCATTAAGGTGGATTTGCCCGCCCCGTTGCGGCCGACAAGGCATAACCGATCGCCGGTGGAAATGGTCACATCGGCATGACGGAGCAACCACCGATCGCCCAGATTAACCCCGAGATCGGCCACCGATAAAAGCGCGTCAGCCATGCACAGCCTCTTGCCGCATCCGGGTGATGTCATCATAGGCGGTGTTGATTTTCGCCAATCTTTCGCTGGCGGCGCGAATAAATTCTTCCGGCAAGCCCGCCGCCATCAGCGCATCGGGATGATGATTGCGCGCTAAATTGATCCAAGCTTGGCGGATGATGTTATCGCTGTCATCAGGATTGACCCCAAGGACATGATAGGGATTAGCCTCCGGGTCGCCATAAATCAGGCAGAGCCGATCAAAACCCTGTTCATCATAGCCAAGAATATCCGCCACTTGCTTTAAGTAATCGAGTTCAACCTCGGTGATTTCACCATCCGCGCGGGCGATATAAAACAGCAAATCCATCAATTGATCTAAAATCGGCGATGCGGCGCGGAACATGCTGGCCAATTGCCGGGCATAGCCATCAAAGCCGTCAGGGGTTTGCCGCGCCAAATCCCACAAGCGGCTGACGTCTTCCACATCTTGCGCTGGGATATCCACCCTTTGGCGGAAAGCGAGGATTTCATCGCGCGTCACATGACCATCGGCTTTGGCCATTTTGGCGCTCAGTGCGATCAACGCGATGGTGAAGGCGACGTCGCGTCCCGTGTCATTCGGCTGACTTTCGATGACGTAACTGTCGACCGCATGGCCCGCGAGCGCGCCCAATAAACCGCCGATGGGCCCTCCAAAAGCAAAGCCTGCCGCGCCACCAATAATTTTACCCCAAATGCTCATGCCCTTATTTAGGCGTCCTGATCGCAACGGGCAAGTGTCATCTTCGGGCTTGCAGGGCAAAGCCGTTGCAATTAGGGTGATGCCATGTCTGAACATGAACCTACACAGCAGATCGATTTAACCGGCCTCAAATGCCCCTTGCCGGTGCTGAAAGCGCGGCGTGCCATTAAAGATATGGCCGCGGGTGAGATTCTTGAGGTCTTGGCCGATGACCCTGCCGCGCAGCTCGATTTCCCCCATTTTTGCGAAACCGCCGGCCATGATTTGATCAAGGCGGAGGCGGCGGAAACCGATGATGGGATCAGGCTGACCTTCCAGATTAAGGTCAAGGCTTGATGATCAGGTCGCTGATTTTCAATATTTTGTTTTATGGCGTCACCGCCATCATGGTGACGATTGGCGTTCCGGTTTTGCTCTTTCCCACATCCGTGGTCGTGAAATACGCCAATATTTGGGCGGGGGTCTTGGTGTTTTTGCTCAAGCATATCATTGGTATGCGCCATCGCATTAAAGGGGTGCGTCCTGATCATCCGGTGATTTATGCCGCCAAGCATCAATCGGCGTGGGAGACGATTGTTCTTTACGCGGAATTTGGCAATCCTGCGCCAGTGCTGAAAAAGGAATTGGTTTATCTGCCGTTTATTGGGTTGTTCTTTCTGAAAATTCCATCCGTGCCGATAGACCGTTCGGCGGGGCGATCGGCGTTGAAAAATCTGATGGCGGCGGCGGCCAAGATCAAATCCATCGGCGGCAGTATTTTGATTTTTCCCCAAGGCACGCGCACCGCTCCCGAGGCGACGCCTCGCGACGTTCCCTATCATTCAGGGACGTTTGCGATTTATCAGGCGACCGGACTTCCCGTGGTGCCGGTGGCGTTGAATTCAGGGCTATTTTGGTCGCGCGCTGCTTTTACCAAACGCCCGGGGATGATTGATGTTGAACTCTTGGCGGAAATTCCCCCGGGGTTGAACCGCCGTGATTTCATGACGCGGCTCGAAGACGCGATTGAAACCGCCAGCAATCAATTGCCGGGGATGGCTGAAGCCGCAAAGGCCAAGGCGATTTAATCCATCGACTAGCGCTAAGATCGGCGTATACTGACCTGACCAACCCTAAAGGAGGGACGCGATGGATGGGGGATTTGGCGGCGGTGGTCGTCAACGAAATGTTCTTGGTGGGGCGCTGGCTCTATGTTCCGAAGACCCTGTCACCGGTTTCTATCGCACGGGTTGTTGCGAAACAGGCCCGCAAGATCATGGTGTCCATACAGTCTGCGCTGTGATGACCGATGATTTTTTAACCTTCAGCAAGAGCCGAGGGAATGATCTGTCGACCCCGCGCCCTGAATTTGGATTTGCGGGGCTGAAAGCCGGAGATCGCTGGTGTCTTTGCGCCGCGCGCTGGCGGGAAGCTTATGAAGCGGAAATGGCGCCTCATGTTGTTCTGGCCGCCACCAATATGGCGACGTTGCGCATTGTTGATCTGGACGCCTTGAAATCCATGGCGATCGATTTGAACTAGGAGGCTAAGATGATTGCCCTTGACCAAAAAGTACGGGTGCGCTGCACCGATACCGATGTTGAAGCCGATGGCACGATTATCCGCATTCGACCCGATGGTTTTGATGTCAGCCTCGGTGAATTGATTATCCATCTGCGAAAGCATAAGCCCGGCATCTATGTGGGGCAGCAATCGGGAATGGAATTTGTGGTGCGCACCAATGGCTGACGACCATCAAAATCCAACATCCTCGGCGGATGATGACGCGCCTATTCTTGATCGCGCCGATCGCTGGATATTTGGCGTTTGGATTCTGGTGGCGCTGATTGCTGTCGCGATCTTGCCCTTTGCCAGCCGCATGGGGGATGTGGCGCGCGCGATTGCGAGTTTTTGTGGGATTACCCTTACTTAAAGGTTTTTTAATCAAGATGTGGGAAGCGTTTACTTTATCTTACCCCAATGACATGGTGGTGGTGATTGCCCTTTGCTTCGTGCTTGCGGGGCTGGTCAAAGGCACAATCGGCATGGGAATGCCAGCGATCTTGATGGTGACCCTCACCTTGTTCATCCCCCCCATTGAAGCCATTCCGATCATTGTTTTGCCGATGCTGTTCGTGAATGTCTTTCAATTTTTGCGCGGGCCGCAACCCAAAGCCACAGCGCGAAAATACGCGATCTTTGTCTGGGCGATGGCAGCGGTGATGGCCGTGACCGCTTATAACATCCGCTGGTTCCCTGAGGCTGTTTTGTTAACCTCAATTGGGGTGGCGATGATCCTGTTCGCGGTGCCTAGCCTTTTTGGCTGGCGGTTTCCCGTGGGGCCTAATCCGCTTTGGCAAGTCTTGGCGGGCGGTACGGCAGGCGTGATTGGCGGGCTGAGTTCGGTCTGGTCGCCGCCGGTGGTGATGTATCTGATGGGGCGCGATGTCGGCAAGGATGAATTTATCGGCGCCATCGGCTTTATTTTTATGATCGGCAGCGTGACCCTCGCTTTGGCTTTGGGGTCGATCCAATTGCTGACGGTTGATATTATTTTGCCATCTATTGTGGGGCTGGCTTTGACCATGATTGGGTTTCGCACCGGCGAGATCATCCGCCAGCGCATTAATCTTGAGATGTTCCGGCGGCTGGTGCTTGTGGCGTTTTTGATAATGGGCGGCCGTTTGGTGCTGATCAGTTTCTTTTAATCAGGGAAGACGAGGATCATGCTTTCAGAAGCGTTTGATGATTTGAGAAAAAACTGCCTTGCCTTGACCGAAGGTGAAGATGACGCGATCGCGCTCATGGCGACGGTGGCAGGCGAATTTTACAACAGCATCGATGGCTTTGATTGGGTGGGGTTTTATCGCGTCACATCGCCTGAAATGCTTACGATTGGCCCCTATCAAGGTGGTCACGGGTGTTTGCGGATTGCTTTTGATCAAGGCGTATGCGGTGCGGCGGCACGGCTTCGGCAAAGCCAGCGCGTCGATGATGTCGGTGCTTTTCCCGGG